>CAZPXC010000024.1:0-23599 GCA_964590935.1 uncultured Methanosarcinales archaeon | reverse complement strand
CACCAGGAGGACTGGGGAAAGGATTACAGGCCTATGATGCCGATAACCTGTCTCTGTTATGGTATGAGGACTCAGTCACAGCCAGCAGCCATGTAATGGCAATCATCGATGTAAATGGTGATGGTGTTCTTGATGCAGTAGGCGTGGATCAGAGTTCCACCAATGGAGGCATATTCGTAATTGACGGCAAGACAGGAGTCAAGATGCCCGGAAAGTGGGACAATACACTTGGACTTACAACACATTCCCCATTCTCAATATATGACATAGATGGGGACGGAAACCTGGAGTTGATCACATCAAAGAATGATGTTGCAAAGGTTTGGGATATTGGGTCCTGGAGTCTGGATGCAACTCTCGACGTATCTGGTGAACCGCCCAAGATGGCAGATGTCATCGGTGATGATAAGTTAGAGATAATCCTGGCATCAGGAGACATCAAAATCTATAATGGTAGTTACGACCAGATTGCAGAGATCCACGGGGCAGATGCCATCGCATCTACCTTGGTACAGGATATTGACGGGGATGGACAGAACGAGCTAATCACCATAAGCGGTTCAGGGCTCGTGAAGGTCTACGATACCTCTGCCTATGCTCCTACTCCAAGAGTGAGGACCAATAACCAGTATTATAGTGAAAGGAGATTAGGTGTAGGTGTTTATGTCCCCCCACCCGGTGCACCTCAACCCATCCTAAAAGAAGAATTTCCCGCAAATAATTCAATGGATGTCGGACTGAATCCAACATTATCAATCCATGCGATTGATTTCCATTATGACCGGATGGACATCTCAATTGAGACTGATGCCTCAGGTAGTTGGGAAACTGTCGCAACTTTCAAAAATGTGAGTAACGATGTCTATGAATATACTCCAAGTGATATGAATGAGCCAGATACTACATATCATTGGAGAGTTACTGCAAGGGATCCTGATGGTGACAATTTGACGACATCAGAGACATACAGTTTCACTACAATAGGTGGTACTCCTTTTGTGCCTGGATGGTCTTACAGGAAGCAGATTACCATAGACCATTCTAAAGTTGCAGAAGATCTGACCAACTTCCCTGTATTAATCAGATTCGACGATACAGATGTGGCAGCCCATGCTCAGCCTGATGGAGATGACATCTTGTTTACCAGCGACGATGGGACAACCAAACTTAATCATGAGATTGAATCATATGACAACGGCAACCTTGTCGCATGGGTCAATGTCCCAAGCCTGTCATCATCAAAAGATACTGTATTGTATATGTACTATGGCAATGATGCTGCAGCAGACCAGGAGAATGCCGAAGCTGTCTGGGATTCCAATTATCTGGCAGTCCATCATCTGGAGGAAACTTCAGGGATCGTAGTTGATTCTACAGCAAATGATAACGATGGAATAGCAACAGGAAGCATGAACCAGGATGCTGTTGGAAAGGTTGACGGCGCAGATGAGTTTGACGGTAGTGATGACCACATAGAATTGCCGCAGGTATTCACAGGTGAATCACAGTTCACGATGGAAGGTTGGTTGTACACAGGAGATAAGCAGGGTTATGCAGTATCGCAGCGTGACGGTTCCAGACATGGCGCCTTCCTGCAGTATTATCCTGGTACTTTCCAATTGTATGTTGACAACATGCATATTGTAAGGTCCGCTTCAACCAACGAATGGCACTATGTTGTCGGGACATTTGACGGGACAACAGCCAGGCTCTATGTTGATGGAGGAACACCGGCTGAATCCGCAGCAAGCTTATCATGGCCAAATGAAAATATGTATTTCGGAGACAGGTCAACATTCAACAGGCAATTCATGGGCAGCTTAGACGAAATCAGATTATCCGATGTCGCAAGAAGCCAGGGATACATACAGACATCATTCAACAACCAGGATGATCCTGGCTCGTTCATCGCAATAAGCGGTCAGGAAGCGCCTTCAAGCAGGCCGATCGTCACCAATGAGGATCCGGCTGATGGTGCAGCTGACATATCACCTGACCTGACTGAGCTCAGCTTTGAGCTGGTCCAATATCAGGGAAAACAGATGAACTACTCTGTAAGCACAATCCCGGATATCGGATCTGGCAGCGCTGTGGATGTCAGCAACGGCGTCTACACAGTCAATGTGACCGGCCTTGAGCCTGATACAGAATACACATGGAACGTTGATGTGACTGACGGTGACAAGACAACCCACAAGACATTCACGTTCACCACGCAACATAACATAGACATCAACATAGTCGGCCATGGGGATGTGCAGGCAGACCCGGCACCTCCATATAGCGATGGAACAGAGGTAGAGCTGACCGCAACAGCTGACCCGGGCTGGACATTCATCAGCTGGAATGGCGACCTTGGCGGAAGCGACAACCCAGAGACAGTAGTTGTTGACGGCGAAAAGAACATAACAGCATTGTTCGTCAAGGATTCTACCCTGCTCCTGGCTGATCAGGAATTTGATGAAAGCACAGACAGTGCTGATCTGAGGACCAATGCCCCAGAGCAGGACTGGTACGAGAGCAGGGAGCAGGATCCCGCTGAGCTGACACTTGATGAGACTGATGTTGCCGGCAACGCAGGCAAGAAAGCAAAGCTTACTGCAAATCCGGATACCAACACGTACCTGAGCCAGGAGTTCAGCGCACCACAAAGCGGACAATTCTCAGTACAGTGGAATGTCTATGTTGATGAGATAGTTGACATATCCAACTCAGATGACAGGGGCGGATGGATGCTCATCGGAGAAGACACAGGCACAGGACCCAACAGGCAAAGCACTGACAGGTTCGTACATCTGGCATTCTACAAGAATGGCGGTGGAGACACTGGGACGATGGACCTTGTGGCAAGACAAAGAGACGCGGGTTTCACAGAGAACACGTTTGTAGCATCTGGCCTTAACCTTGACCAGTGGTACACAATTAGGGTAGACCTAAACCTGGACACAGACACATATGATGTATATGTTGATGGAGTATACCAGGCAACATTGACATCATACAAACCAAAAACAAGCGTGACTGCAATAAGCTTCGCAACATGGAACGACGGCGCAGGCACATTCTATGTTGACAATGTGTATGCATGGATTCCGGGCGAGCATTCCCTCACTGTTGGAACAGATGGCAATGGGGCAGTTGCCAAGAACCCGGACCTGATGAACTACAGCTCCGGGGAGATTGTCGAGCTTAATGCTGTTCCTGACATAGGCTGGGAATTCAGCCACTGGAGCGGTGATCTTGCCGGCAGCGACAATCCGGTAAATATCACCATGGACAGCGATAAGAGCGTAACAGCATACTTCATAGAACAGGCTGTTGAGCAGTACAATCTAACAGTAGATATAGTCGGCAGCGGAACAGTTAGCAGGAACCCTGACCTGAGCAGCTATGCTGACGGTACTGAAGTTGAGCTAACAGCTGCTCCTGACTCAGAGTATGAGTTCGCTGGCTGGAGCGGCGATATTGACAGCAGTGAGAATCCGGTAAACATCACGATGGACAGCAATAAGACTGTTACTGCCACATTCACAGAAAAACCGCTTATCGCTGACTCTGACTTAGAGGCAAGCGCTGACAGTGCAGACTTAAGAGCTGACACTGCCGGCCAGGACTGGTACGAGAGCAGGGGAGATGTGCCGACACTGCTGACATTGGATGAGACTGATGTTGGCGGTAACGATGGCAAGAAGGCCAAGTTCACCGGCAGCACCTCTGGTAATGCGTACATGAGCCAGGAGTTCAGCTCTCCGCAGACAGGGCAGTTCTCTGTCGAATGGGATGTATACGTCGATGAGATCATCACAAGCTCAAACCCTGACAGGGCAGCGTATATGCTCATAGGTGACGATAATGACGGCATAAACGGGCCATGCTCAACCAACAATGACAGGTTCGTATATATGGCTTTCAGGAAGATCGGCGGCGGAACGACAGGTTCGATGGAGCTTGTCGCCAGGGATTCAGACGATGTCTGGACAGAGGGATCATTCACACTGATAGATGACAACCTCAACCTGGACCAGTGGTACAATATCAGGGTCGATGTTGATGTCGATGCTGATACGTACGATGTCTACGTCGATGGCGTGTACAAGGCCACTGTCACTGCACGCGTCCCGAAATCTGCACTGACAGATATCAGCTTCGCGCAGTGGAACGACGGACCAGGGACATTCTATATCGACAATGTCCAGGAATACTCATGCGTTGCAACAACTTGGTATGAGGATGCTGACGCAGACACGTTCGGCAACCCAGCAGTCTCAGTTGAGGCATGCGATCAGCCCAGCGGCTATGTCGCTGACAACAATGACTGTGATGATGGCAGCGCTGACATCAACCCAAGCGCTACAGAGATATGCGACGGCATTGATAATAATTGCAATGCTGAGATCGATGAAGGCAGTGTATGTGCACTGCTCGCTGACTCTGACTTAGAGGCAAGCGCTGACAGTGCAGACTTAAGAGCTGACACTGCCGGCCAGGACTGGTACGAGAGCAGGGGAGATGTGCCGACACTGCTGACATTGGATGAGACTGATGTTGGCGGTAACGATGGCAAGAAGGCCAAGTTCACCGGCAGCACCTCTGGTAATGCGTACATGAGCCAGGAGTTCAGCTCTCCGCAGACAGGGCAGTTCTCTGTCGAATGGGATGTATACGTCGATGAGATCATCACAAGCTCAAACCCTGACAGGGCAGCGTATATGCTCATAGGTGACGATAATGACGGCATAAACGGGCCATGCTCAACCAACAATGACAGGTTCGTATATATGGCTTTCAGGAAGATCGGCGGCGGAACGACAGGTTCGATGGAGCTTGTCGCCAGGGATTCAGACGATGTCTGGACAGAGGGATCATTCACACTGATAGATGACAACCTCAACCTGGACCAGTGGTACAATATCAGGGTCGATGTTGATGTCGATGCTGATACGTACGATGTCTACGTCGATGGCGTGTACAAGGCCACTGTCACTGCACGCGTCCCGAAATCTGCACTGACAGATATCAGCTTCGCGCAGTGGAACGACGGACCAGGGACATTCTATATCGACAATGTCCAGGAGTACGTGCCATCCACATGCACAGACGCTGACAGTGACACCTTTGCCATAGAGGGCGGCGCATGTGGAGAGATCGACTGCAATGACGCTGACAATACCATCTACCCGGGCGCTACCGAGGTATGTGACGGCGTTGACAATGACTGCGACGGCGATGTTGATGAGGGATGTGCAGTGACAACCTCTGTAACATTAGATGCCCCTACAAATGACACTGAATTCCAGCAGAACAGCATAAACACGATAACCGCGACAGTTACCGCTGACCAAGACCTTCACAACTGTGTTGTTACCCTTGACCCAATAGACGCAAGCGGCAATTTGGTAGACGATGATGGCAATCCCGTTGATGAAGACGGAAATTCCCTTGCATGCAAACTGTTCGCTGCCCAGGGCACAGCTACCAGGGATGGGATTACCATAATAGGAAAGGATAGGGATTGGAGCGCATATTCCAGGATAAAAGTATACGATGCACAGAACTGGACACTCCCTCAGTACATAGACTTTGAAGGTAACCTTGTGCCACAGGTAGCCCATACTTACAAATGGTTCGCTGCCCAGAGTACCTTAGTGGACAAATCAGCCAACATGGGAATGAACGAGAACGGGGTCATGGTGATCGAATCAGACCAGACCTCATGGGACGATGATTCACCTGCAACTGGAAAATGGTTGCGTGACCAGTACATGACAGCGCTGATACTCCAGAGGGCAACGAGTGCAGATGATGCCATTGATATCATTGACAGCCTAATTGATGGTACCGGCTGGACAACCAGAGCTGAAACTTACATCATTGGCGACAAAGACAATTTATGGGTCGTCGAAGTGACGGGCAGGAATTATGTAGCTAAACCTTTGAACAATGAGGTCTACGGTATGGGTAATTATTATTCAATAGGAACTGATTGGAACGATCCGGGCTATCTGCATAGCAGCACGCTTGTAGCAGATGCCCTTGATCACGGATGCGACATATACACCCAAGGGTTCTCAATGTGCTACAGAGGGATAGCCGCCTCCAGCAATTTTGCAGAGGTTGATGCAAAGAAAGGAGACATAACTGTAGAAGATGTTAGGTCATTCCTTGACAGTCACAGGGCATCGGCCATTGCTGGGATAGGAGTCGCCAGGCCTGGAAAGGATGAGAGCGTATTCACACAGTTCTGGATAAGTATGACCGATCCATACAACCACATGATATTCCAGCCATTGTGGAACGTAATGACCAATTCAGGAATCCCTGAGGAGTATGATAGCTGGAGCCTAAAAGACACCAGCACAGGGGCCCAGCATGTCTTTGAGAACGCAGAAGGAGACGATAACTCTTTCTGGGAAACCCTTCAGAACACACTGTACAATGAATCAGAAGGCGTAGAGGATCAGATGGCAGACTTCATCACAGTAGGGGACACCACAGGGCTCACCAATTACGTTGATACTTACGTGTATGGAACGTTGAGTGATTCATACGACCAGGCAAAATACATGAATGCCAATGGCCAGCACGACAGCTCAAAAGGTGTGATCAGGATATGTCCAGGCACACCATTCTGCTGGACAGTTGATTCTGCAGACGTAAACCCGACAGAGGAGTTTGATTTATCATCGGGAGAGTCAAGAACTTTCAACTGGGATGTAAAAGCTACAGGAGACGTTGGTGACTACACCTTCTTCGTGGATTTTGTATGTGATGAAGGTTCATATGCGTCGGATAACCTGAACTACAGAATTGTAGACGGGGCTGCATGCACAGACAGCGACGGTGATACATATGCTGTTGAAGGAGGTGCATGCGGGCCGATAGACTGCGATGACACAAACGCAGGCACCAACCCCGGAGCAACAGAGGTATGCGACGGCATCGACAATGACTGCAATGCCGCGACAGCGGACGGCTCTGGAGAGACAGCTCCTTTCAACACTAAACAGGAAGGCGTGTGCGCAGCAAGCACCCAGTCATGCATGGCTGGAAGCTGGCAGGATGACTACAGCGCTGTGCCTGATTATGAAGCTGTAGAAATGACATGCGACAATGCAGACAATGACTGCGACGGCTCAATAGATGAGGATCTCACACAGCCCACGACATGCGGTGTAGGCGCATGCGCAGGCAACACAGGCTCTGAGACATGCTCTGCAGGCGTCTGGGGGGCAGATACGTGCGACCCGTTCAGCGGTGCGACTGCTGAAGTCTGTGACAACGGCGTTGATGATGACTGTGATGGTGATGTTGATGGCGCCGACTCTGATTGTATTATCCTTCCACTATTGGCTGACTCTGACTTCGAGGCAAGCGCTGACAGCGCTGACCTAAGAGATAACACAGCTGGCCAGGACTGGTATGAGAGCAGGGAGCAGAATCCCTCGCTCTTGACGCTTGACGAGTCTGACGTTGGTGGCAACACCGGCAAGAAGGCAAGGCTGAGCGGCGGAACAGACGCGAACACAGACAATGCATATCTCTCACAGGAATTCAGCACCCCGCAGACAGGGCAATTCTCAGTGGAGTGGGACATCTACGTTGACGAGATAGTTGATGCAGCGCCGCACAGGGCAGGAATGATGATGATAGGCGACACAAGCCACGCATCCAGTCCGGGACCCAACTCAAACAACATAGAAAGGTTCGTCTACATGGGATTCTCAAGCTACGGAAAAGCAGCTGGCAAGATGGACCTCGTTGCAAGGGACAGGGATGATGGATTTAACGAAGGCCAGATGACCGTGATAGCAACAGACCTTAACCTAGACCAATGGTACAATATCAGGGTCGACCTCAATTTAGACACTGACACATATGATATATATGTTGATGGAGTATACCAGATGACTGTCACATCAAGGATAGCCAAGACACAAGTAACACACATCAGCTTCGCACAATGGAACGACGGCGCCGGGACATTCTATGTGGACAATGTCCAGGAGTACGTGCCATCCACGTGCACAGACGATGATGGAGACACCTTTGCCATAGAAGGCGGTGCCTGTGGAGAGATTGACTGCGATGATGCTGACAATACCATCTACCCGGGCGCAACAGAACTCTGCGACGGCATTGACAATGACTGCGATGCCGGGACCGCGGACGGCTCTGGTGAGACCGCTCCTTTCAACACCAATCAGGAGGGCGTTTGCTCAGCAAGCACCCAGTCATGCATAGCCGGAAGCTGGCAGGATGATTACAGCTATGTGCCTGATTATGAAGCTGTAGAAATGACATGCGACAATGCAGACAATGACTGCGACGGCTCAATAGATGAGGATCTCACACAGCCCACGACATGCGGTGTAGGCGCATGCGCAGGCAACACAGGCTCTGAGACATGCTCTGCAGGCGTCTGGGGGGCAGATACGTGCGACCCGTTCAGCGGTGCGACTGCTGAAGTCTGTGACAACGGCGTTGATGATGACTGTGATGGTGATGTTGATGGCGCCGACTCTGATTGTATTATCCTTCCACTATTGGCTGACTCTGACTTCGAGGCAAGCGCTGACAGCGCAGACCTAAGAGATAACACAGCTGGCCAGGACTGGTATGAGAGCAGGGGCGATGTCCCGACACTGCTGACACTGGATGAGACTGATGTAGGTGGTAACGATGGCAAGAAGGCCAAGTTCACTAGCAGCACCACAGGTAATGCGTACATGAGCCAGGAGTTCAGCACCCCGCAGACAGGAACATTCTCAGTAGAATGGGACGTCTACGTCGATGAAATAATGACAAGCTCACCATACAGGGCAGGAATGATGATGATCGGAGACGACACCTACACAGGAAACGGACCAAACGCAGACAACTCAGAAAGATTCGTCTACATGGCCTTCTACAAGAACGGCGGCGGAGACACAGGAACCATGAACCTTGTAGGAAGAGACTCAAACGACGGATGGACTGCTTTCACAACACTCAAATCAGGACTTAACATGGACCAATGGTATCACATAAGAGTAGATGTCGACGTCAGCTCAAACTCCTACGACGTATACGTAGACGGAGAACTCGCATACGCCGGATTCGGAGCAAGAAACCCAAAAACAAGCCTGACACATATCAGCTTCGCACAATGGAACGACGGCGCCGGGACATTCTACATCGACAATGTTAATAGCCCTGCTTTGTCATAATTTTTTTATTTATTTTTAATAAAATTCTTAAGAAACAGGCAAAGATACCCTAAAATAACCCACCTGTGTCTGAACTGTATCATTGTCGCGATAGGTATGATCAAAACCCTGGTCATGATATCTCTCTATGTTTGATAACCTGACCTGCAGCCTGAAGCTCTGGCCATCATCGACAGGCTGAGATGTTCCTATATCAGCATAGCCTGAACCATCAACATCTATCTGGGCAGAGATGACATCACAATAGGTCATGCAATCCCATGGCTCTTCCTCTTCATACTTAGTCAGGTTCAGTATCTCGATCTGATAGCCCAGGTTGTTGCTGATAGTCATGGTAAGTGACCCATCAAGGCTAAAATCAGAGCAATCCAGGCCCGGCGGGCCGGCGCACTTGTCTTCCAGACTATTGATGCATACGACGTCATCAGCTGATTTTATTGTTTGATTATCATCAGGAATCAAAGGATTATTGTCTTTTACATTATCATGGGTGCATCCCATTATCAAGAGAATCATGGACACTAAGATGATGATTTTCCTCATTAAATTTCAAATATAAAAAACTAGTATATAATATTTTCCAAAAAGCCTTCTTATCAGTTGGGGATGGGACGAGCAGACAGTCGATAATGCACTGGAAAAACATCATATTCTTTCATTGTAAAGTGCCTCGTAATATTGTATGTGATTGATTAATGGATATCCTGAATTGATTGCGGACTGCACAACTTTGTCTTCTTTCACCTTAAGGTCGGTTAAAAAGTCTTTATATGTTATTTGGAACGTGCTCATCTTCATAGCTGTCAACGCGTTTACTTCTTTCTCCGCCTGCTCAGGATTAATTTTCCTGTTTGCGATCAGCAATATGTCAATGTCTGAGTCTTCTCTGTATGTTCCTTTTGCTGTTGAGCCAAAAAGTATGGCAAACATTGGCTTTTCAGGAAGGTTATCTAAGTATGTCTTGATAGCATTTCTTCGTATGCTTGGAAGCTTCTCAAAATTTTCAAGATCAAAAGCCTCAAAGAGGAAATAGGCCCTTAAGCCTTTCCTAATAGAATACTTCTTTAGATTGCCATCCTTCTCAGACCTCAATATTTGATCCTTTTCAAGGCTATTGAGAAATCTATATGCACTTGGTTCGAAGAGCTCTGTTTGCCTTGCTATTTCCCTTAAATGGAGTTTTACAGCTTTGTCTTTGTAGAACAACTGCATGACTTTTCCATACCCTGTTCGCAATAATGTTAACATTTTTATAACAAATGTTAAAATAATTATAACATATATAAACCTTTCGGTCTGTCGACCATGTAGAAATCCTTGCCATTTATGGCCAGCGAGTGCTTGCCTGTATCGTAAGACAACACAGCTCCAGGACGATTCTGGCATGAAATGCCATTGATTCGTCCGTGACGAGCGAAAGGATTTCTACATGGCCGGTCTGTCAAGTCCGTTATAATAAAAATTTTTTGTGGTTCATATTTAAGGAAATCAGAAATAAATTTCAAGCAGAGTTAAAGAAAAATAGCTGATAAGCAAATCATTTCTTCACAGAATATTTCTCGACCATCCTTACTGGGCTGTAGCTCAGCTTTGACTTGCGAAGGCCGGGGACGCCGAGATCCTGCTCCCTGTTCAGGAACTGGGCCTTATCCTTGATGGCCTTGGCAAACTCGTTCAGGAGGAACTGGTATATCCCTGTGATATCAGCGTTTGCCTTCTCGAAATGCTCGACATAGGTGTCATTGTTCAGCGGCTCGCCTATCGCGAACGCCTCTATCTCTCCTTTTATCTGCACACATATCCCTACAAGGTTCAGCGCTTCAAAGTGTTCCAGGGCATTGCTGACCGCATCTTTCTCTGCAAGCAGGATCTTGTCAGCAGGGTCCACGCCGGCAGAGTGCCACTTTTCAAGCACCTCCCTGAATCCCTGGACCTGCTCTGCATTGAGGACGCATACCACAGGATCATAATTTTTGCACCTGTTTATGAAATTGCGCTTCCCTGCATACTTCCTGCCCGTGAGCTCTACCAGGTCAGAGACAAGGTAGACATAATCAGACTGGTCCCTGTCCTCAGCGACATTCAGGTCAGAGGAAAGCTTGTCAGCAACCCTCTTTTCCACCCTTTCAAACGTGCTGTCAGGAAAAAGTTCAAGTACCTTCTTAATAACACCAGCAGGGTCATCCCCGACAGGCTGGTAAAACCTCTTCCTGCTGTCAAAGGATACGAGGAGATGCCCGTCAAAGACGCTGAACTCGTGCTTCTTTGACTCTCTCCAGCAGAAAAGGTTGGTAAATGTATATTCAGACGCCTGCGGAGGGTACTTTTTAAAGAAATCATCAAATAACTGCTTGTCTTCCAGCTTTATTTCCTTGAAATCAGGTTGTTCTGTCATTATGATTTATAGTGCGGTTATTTTAAACATTTATAAATATTCTTCATTTTGAGTGTTTATTAATAAATTATGATAATGTACTGCTTAATTACAATGATTTTTTTCTTCCAGTGCAGGAAACAGGCCCGAAGGGCTGCTCAGACAGAAATTTTTCCATTGGCGCTGGTTCGGCAGGCACCCACAGTGCCGTGTTTAGGCCGAACCGGCAGCCAGTGGATGGAAAAATTTCATTTGCACTATCAAGAAAAAATTAACATTACAGCACCCCTTAGAAACATTACATATTGACGCTAACCCTACTTACTAGAATAAATCCTCACTTAGCCTTCAGGAACGCTGAAAGCACAGTTCCGACCACGGTCATCCAGATTATAGCAGAAATAAACAACACAGCAAGATCATCCCAGCCTTTCCATGACACAAGAACAACGCAGGCAGCTATCCCAACAGCTATGTTGACAGGCACGATCTTCTTCACGCGCTGCACAAAAGAGTTGTAAAGGTTTTGCTTTTCCTGGGAGCTGGCCTGCTTCAGCCTGTATTCCCTGATAACCTGCTCCCTGAAGAGCTTTCTCTCAGCTGGTGTCATCTTCATGCTCATGTAATTATTTTTCTTAGAGCATATTTAAATGTTTTTCGAACTAATGAATAAGTACAAATATAAGTAATTAAATAAATATAATTATTATAATTATAATATAACTAAAATAAGTAATAATTTAAGTATATATTATACAAATAAGTACTTAAATATATATTTAAATAAGTATTATAATATATATAAAAATAGTATCTTATTAAAGAACTATTTAATCAATATAAAACAGTATTTAAATAATAAAAAATAATAATAAATAAATAACAATAAAAATAAGTATAATAGTCTGATATTATCCGCCAGAACATGCATTATGAGAATGATTTAAGTATAAAAATATGTAAAAAAAGAAGTTAAAAAATAAATACCAAAATGACAATATTTATATACTAGTTGTTTAATATATTTATTAGTAATCAAATTCATACAATAAATAATAAAAAAATAGTTAAATAGATTAACATTAAAATAAGTATCCAGGATGACAGAGATCAAACGCAAGCTGTACAAGAGAGGAGCAAGCTTTGAGACTACCATACCTATGCCACTTCTGTTCGCACTTGATAAATCCAAGAAACATCATGTTGTCTTCAGGTATGACGCGCCGTCCAACAGATGGTATATCGAGTTTGAGGAGAGAAAGGAAAAATGAGCCAGAAGAAAAAATCGCTTGAGAGGCTTGTCGAGCATCATGATAGTGACAAGTATGTCAAGCATTTTGACCTGCTGGACCCGATCTCCCACCACCTTGTGATTATAATATTCGTATCCTTCCTGTTCATATTTGCGGCTTTTATGTTCCTTATTGCCGAACCGACCCCGAATTCAACTGTGGCTTATGCTATATTCCAGTATAAGCCAATACATATACAGAAGGATATAGCAGGCAGTATCGGCAAACTCGTATATAATATCAGGCACAGCGAAGAAAGGCCCTTTGTACTGCTTATGCTATATACCTTCTGGATAGTCATATTCGGGCTCATAAACATGGTAATGTTCGAGCGGCAGAGAAAGAAATAATAAGAGGGTATTCTTTTTTACCTGGAAGAATCAGCCTGCCTTTCAAGCTCATGCTTCTTTGAGATGGCGACTGACTGCGGGCTAAGGTTATAGGCTGCGATGATCTCATCTGCCAGGGTGCTGACGATAGACCTCTTGGAATTAAATGACTTTTGGTAGGAGCCCTGTGCAAACAGGCGCAGCACCATGTCGATCCTCCTCTGGGGGGATGACTCCACAGGCTTGGGATAGTGCGCGCCGCCGTATTGGATCATAAGGATCTCCTCGCGCGGGGCAGCGTTCTCGATCGCCTTGACCAGCACCATGATAGGGTTTTTCCCGGTCTTCTTCTCGATAACCTCAAGAACATCTTCCATGATGTTGTATGCTGTATGTGATTTCCCAGTAGTGTGACTGCTTGTCCTGAAATGCTTTTTTCCCTTGTGGCCCGCAATGAACAGCTTGTTCATCATCCTCTCGACGATGAAAACCCTGGACTTATGGAACCTGTTTCCTGCATAGCGTGCCCCTGTCCTCGGCACTATGGTCGGCTCAAGGGTGATATACTTCTTCAGGCCGGGGTCCTCTACTGTGATACCCTGCATGCTCCACCTGTTGAATACCTTTATATCAGCCATCTTACTTCCTTGCCTTCTCCAGCCTGCCGCTCAGAAGGGCTGGCAGCGACTGGTTGTTGACCTTGGCTACAAGCCACCTTACGCCCGGGATGTCTCCTTTTGCCCGGCCCATCTTCCCTCCGATGCACTCGATAAGGACCTCGTCGTGCTCGTCGATGAGCTTGCTCGCGCCGTCGCCGGGGACAAAAGCTGTCACCTGCTTTCCGTTCTTGATAAGCTGGACCCTGACGCATTTTCTCATCGCGGAGTTGGGCTGCTTGGCCTCGAGCTGTATCTTCTCAAGGACGATGCCCTTAGCCTGAGAAGATCCTCCCAGTGGGTCTGCTATCTGCCTGAGGTTGTAGAGCCGCCTGAAATACTTTTTCTTGTTCAGCCTGAATCTCTTCCTTCGCTTTTTCAGCTTTTTGCCGGCATTCATGCCGGATGCCTTCTTTCCCATCTATAAAACCCTTATCTTGTCGATATCGAAGTATCTTTTGACGTATGATTCAATATTATGCAGGTTGCGGGCTGAGCGCCCGATAAGCAGCCCCCTTGTCTTGAGGTCAGCAGCCTCGATATTTACTGTGCTGTCCACGGCCTCGATGCTCTTTGCCATAAGAGGATAAATGACATTCTTTATGAAGCCTGTTAGCTCGGGGTTAAACTCTAGTATTTTAATCTTTCTATTGACAGCCTTCTCAAGCATCCTGGCCCTGGTTCCGTTCTTCCCTATGGCCCTGCCTATCTGGTTTTCCCTGGTGATAAAGACCAAGAGCCCCATATCATCCACAAAACAGTCCTTGAGCTCTGCACCGGTAATGCTTGAAAACAGGCTCATATACTTCATAAGGTTCGAGTCGTATTTAATTTTCAAAGAACAATCACCTGACGCTACCCAAAACTGAGATGGAAAACTGCTTCCTGCAGAGGGTACCAAGCTCATCGTTGGGGTATTTTAATCTCACGACCTTAGCTCCTGAAAGCCCGGAATAATGGTCAATCTGGCCAGCGGTCTCCTTCATGCAGTTTGAGGCTAAAAAGACCTTCTGGACCTTCTTTGCCCTGAGGCCTTTTATGACCCTCTCTGTGCCGATGATGACCTGGCCTGCCTTAAGGAGCCTCTTTAGCTCTTCTATGTCCTTGTCGACTGCCTTTTCTTTTGCCATAGCAACATACACCCTATTTGATTTTTGTTACAAGCCCGGGGAGGCCTGTGCCTATAGGAACGACCTGGTTGAGCATCACGTTCTCAACGACGCTCGTCAGGTGGTCTTCCTCTCCCACAAGAGATGCGCTTATGAGATGCTTTATCGGGGTCTCAAAGGATATTTTTGCAAGCACGCTCGATTTCTCGCTTACCACGCCATACCTTGTGATGCCTTTTATGTTCCCATTGGCGCACATTATGTCAGCGACAAGCATTATATGCCTGATATCAACATTGAGCCCCTGGGCATCCATGACCTTTGTCACCTCGTTGATGATCGCCTGCCTGGCAGCCTCGATCCCAAGCACGTTCGTTATCTCAAAGATATCATTCGATACTGTCCTTGACGGGTCGACATACTCGAACTGGAGCACATCAGCAAGATTGGTCCCTGCTGTTATTATGATGAACTCATTCTCACGCTTGACCGGCAGGACCTGATGTATCCCTTTTATCCCTGTGATGTAAAGGTCCTTGAGCTTCTCTTTCAGCTTGAAGAGCTCGTTCATCTCATCATGCTTGCCCCTCTGCTTGAGCACGATCTTGTCCTGCAGCGTCTTGACATTAAATCCCTTGACACTGCTTGCGACAGTCTTCGACAGCTTGAGCGGCGTGATGCCGAGCGACTTCAGGATCTGCTTGTTCAGGGTTATCTCGATGACGAAGTCTGCGATATTGACAGTAAACTCGGTAGCGACCTCCCTGAGCTTGGTCTCCTTGATGAGCATCGCTATCTCCCTTATCTTCTTGCCCATTGAATATGGCTTTTTAAGGTAGATCTCCATCATGGGCGTCTGCAGGGACTTTGTACCGTCAAGGATCTCAATAATTCGCGGCAGGCCCATGGTGATGTTCATCTCTGCCACGCCTGCAAAATGGAACGTGTTGAGGGTCATCTGCGTGCCCGGCTCTCCTATCGATTCCGCACTTACCAGGCCGACAGCCTCTCCAGGCTCGACGCACATCTGCCTGTATTCCTGGTATGCCAGCTCCAGGATCTTCTCCTGCTTTTTTACGCCTGTCTTTGCAGGAACAGTGCTCTTGAGCTCCTCGATTATCCTCGGCGGCAGCTTATCAATGTACTTGTTCAATAGCTTTTTTTCCATTTTCATCACAACGAGACCTGCTTCACCAGGTTCTTTATGTTCAGGATGCCCTTTTCGCTTTTCGATACATCTATGCTGTCTTCACCATAGTTGAACTGGACTACCCTGCCCATGGCATCCCTTACTGTAAAGTCATATTCGACGCGCAGGTCCTGAAGGGCATTGGCCAGCCTCCTGTAGAGATAACCTGATTTAGGGGTTCTAAGGGCCGTGTCCATCAGGCTGTCCCTGCCTGTCATCGCTCCGAAGAAGAACTCAGACGGGTTTAGCCCTGACTTGAAGCTGTTCTTTATGAAGCCGTGGGCCGCAGGGCCAAGGTCGTCTTTCCTGAAGCATGATAGTGTCCTCTTGTAAAAACCCTTCTCGATACGCTTGCCCCTCATTGCCTGCTGCCCGACACAGCCGCTCATCTGCGCAAGGTTCAGCGGGCTGCCCCTGCTACCAGAGAGGTTCATGATCATCATGGATGTTTTGGTGTTGTTGTGCTTTGCGACGATGTTTCCTGCCTCATTCCTCGCTTTGTTGAGTATCTCAAGTATCTTAAGCTCGAGAGTGTCCCTTATGGTTCTCCCGGGAAATGCTTCCAGCTGTCCGCTCGTGTAGACATTTATCAGCTCATAGACGCTCTTTCTCGCCTTTGCCAGTATATCCTGGATGTGGACATTGGCCTCCTGGGGAAGGTCCACGTCTGATATCGCTGTCGAGAACCCAAGCTTGAGGAGAACCTCTATCCCCAGCCTGAATATGTTGCCGAGCGTATCGATGGTCTGCTGTGCTCCATACCTCTTGTGCATGTTCCTTATAAGCAGGCCTGAGCCCTCGCCGAGATTTGCCTTGTCCATTGTGCCCGAGGTGAGACTGCCTTTCTTGATTATGACATCATTATCCTCCCTGTCCTTGCCTATGAAATCAAAGTCTTTAGGGAGCAGGCAGCTGAATATCTCCTTGCCTGTCACTGTCTCCTTCTTTGGCAGCCTGGAAAAATCACTGCACCGCACAGAGGCCAGCAGGTCTATTGCCTCATTCCGCGTAAAGGTTGCATCCTTTGTCAGGAGGTAATTCCCGGAGACCGCATCCTGTATGCATCCTATGATGCTCAGGCCGTATCTGGGGCTGATGAGCTGAGTTCTTACCTGCATGAGTATCTGGGCCTCTGCCCGTGCCTCCTCTGTCTGAGGTATATGCAGGTTCATCTCATCCCCGTCAAAGTCCGCATTGTACGGTGCGCATACAGCAGGGTTGAGCCTGAAGGTCTTATGGGGCAGGATCTTCACACGGTGGCACATCATGGACATCCTGTGAAGTGAGGGCTGCCTGTTGAATATGGCAATGTCGCCGTCAAGAAGGTGCCTTTCGACGCAGTAGCCGGGCTGCAGCTCTTCCAGGAGCTGCTCCTTGGTCTCATCTGTTATCCTTTTCCTCCTTCCGTCAGGCCTGATTATATAGTTAGCGCCGGGATACTTACCAGGTCCTGCTTCGACATACTTCTTCAAGTACTCCATGTTCCAGTTGGTGACCCTTTCAGGGACAGTGAGCTTCATACCTATTATAGACGGGACGCCCACCTCGTCGATGTCTATCATGGGGTCCGGGCTGATGACTGTCCTTGAGGAAAAATTGGTCCTCTTGCCGACAAGGTTATGCCTGATCCTGCCTTCCTTGCTCTTTATTCTTGCGGTTATCGTCTTGAGCGGCTGGCCTGACCTGTGCCTTGCGACAGGAAGCTGCGCGATCCCATTGTCAAAGAATGTTGTTATATGGTACTGGAGAAGGTCCCACAGGTCCTCTATTATTATCTCTGGGGCACCGGCATTGATGTTCTCGAACAGCCTCTGGTTGATCCTTACGATATCGCCCAGCTTGTGGGTCAGGTCATCCTCACTCCTCTCTCCGCTCTCAAGGGTTATGCTTGGCCTCATGGTGACAGGCGGGATAGGCATCACTGTGAGGATCATCCACTCGGGCCTTATGAATTTCGGATTGAGGCCGAACACCTCTATGTCCTCGTCGGAGATCTTCTCGAGCCTTGTCCTTATCTCTATGGGGCTGAGCCTCTTCTCGTTCTCCAGGAATGTTGTCGGCTTCTCGATCTTTATCTTCTGCTGCCTTGCCTTGCAGTGGGGACATTTGTTGGTTGTCTTGAGCTTGGAGACAATCTCATTTATCTTCTTTCTCCTACCAAGAAGACCCTCATCCTCTTCGATCTTGTTCAGCTCCTCAATATAAGAGCCGATCTTATTTTCCGGTATGAGTATCCTGCCGCACTCCTTGCAGGTGCACTTTAGCATGGTAAGGATGACATTTACGTATTTTATATGCACTATAGGGCGTGCCAGCTCGATATAGCCGAAATGGCCGGGGCACTCCTTGAGCTTTGATCCGCATGTCTTGCAGCTCAGGCCTGGGTCGATGACTCCCAGCCTTATGTCCATGAGCCCTCCGTCTACAGGATAGCCCTCTTTATCATAAAGCTCAGGCGTGACGATCTTCGCAGATGCCATCTTCTTGATGAGCATCGGGCTGAGCATCCCGAAGACGATGCTCTCTACCTTCTTGTGTACGAACTGTTCTTCCATTTTCAATACCTGTCTTCCAGCTGCATCTTCGGATAGACGCACAGGCTCTTGAACTCATCCAGCAGCAGCTTGAACGCATAGGCAAGCTCTACATAGCTTATATCGACATTGTCTCCGCAGAGCGGGCAGTACGACCTTTTCCTGTGCTCATCATAAACTGCCACCATCCCGCAGTTTTCGCATACAGGCACTATGGTCTTGTCCGAGTCAAACCTTTCCTTGAGGAGGAGGCTTGAGCCATGCGCAACAAACGTGTCTTTCTCCATCTCACCAAGCCTTAGGCCGCCCTCAAGCGCCCTTCCCTCTGTGGGCTGCCTGGTAAGGAGCTGGATAGGGCCCCTTGCCCTTGAATGTATCTTGTTCGCGACCATGTGCTTAAGCTTCAGATAGTACATGTTGCCGATATATATCTTGGCCTCGAACTGCTCGCCGGTCATGCCGTTGTACATGGTCTCTGTACCGTTTTCCCGAAATCCGAGGGACAGCAACTCTTTCCTTATCGCGTCCTCTGGCTCGGAATTGAAAGTCGTGCCGTTGATATGGCGCCCTGCCAGAGCGCCTGTCTTGCCGGCGATAAGCTCTATCAGGTGCGATACGGTCATCCTGGACGGGATCCCGTGCGGTGAGAAGACGAGGTCAGGTATTATACCGCTTGCGGAGAATGGCATATCGACTGAGGGTACTATGGTGCCGACCACGCCCTTCTGCCCGTGCCTGCTGGTGAACTTATCCCCTATCTCAGGGACCCTCTGGTCCCTTATCCTTACCTGGACCAGCCTGTTGCCTTCCTCGTTCTCTGTAAGCATCACAAAGTCCACGACACCGCGCTCCCCGTGCTTTATAGATGAAGATGATTCGCGCCTCATGCTCGACGCAAGGTTGTACTCGTCAAGGCTGCTCAGGAACCTTGGAGGGGAGGTCTTTCCGATTATGACATCATCCTCCTTTATCTTGGCCTCTGAATATATTATACCGTCCTCTTCAAGCAGCCTGTAGTCCTTCTCAGACTTGTATCCCTTGACATCCTTGTCAGGGATGCCTATCTCATCTATGAGCCCGCCTGAATACCTCAGTTCCTCTGCTATGATGGGCCTGTAGTAGGTTGATCTTGCAAGGCCGCGCTCGACCGAAGACTTGTTGAGGATGATGGCATCTTCCATGTTGTATCCTTTATAGCTCATGACAGCAACAACAAGGTTCTGGCCTGACGGGTGCTTGTCATACCCGGATATATTGTGCATCACTGTCTGCACAACTGGCATCTGCGGTGTCTCGAGCAGATTGACGTCCATGTCCATCCTTACCTGGTAATTCGCTGCATAGAAGCCGAGAGCATGCTTCTGGTTCTTGCTCCCTGCATTCAGCCTGGTCGACAGCAGGTGGTTTCCATAAGGGACAAGAGATGTGCACAGCCCAAGTATATCGAAAGGCACTATCTCCATGTGGGTATGCGCCTCTGTGAGTTCCCCAGGACTGAACGCGACAAGGGCATTTTCCTCTTCCATAGCATCTATATATTCGATTATCCCCTGGTTTACAAGGTCGGACCATGATATCTCGTTCTTATCCAGCTGCATGATATGCTTGTCTGTAAGCAGCGGCTTGCCGTCTCTTACCACGACAAGAGGCCTCCTTAGGCGGCCCTTGAGGCACTCGATGATAACACGGCTGTTATCGCGGTCATTATAGACATTGAGGTTCGACGATAGCTTGCCCTTGCGCCTCTCTGCCAGGACACTCTCTACATAAGCCTCTGCATCATCCACCTGTCCGACGAATTTCCCGTTTAAGTATACCTCGTTCATTTTCATTTCACGGTCTTTAATCCTAAATTCTTGAGAGACTTTATAATCTCAGGCTCGTCCTCGTCGAGAGATACCCTTGCAAGCAGTGATAGGTTCTTCCTTAGTCCTATGTTCGTTCCCTCGGGCGTTTCGATGGGGCAGAGCCTTCCAAGGTGGGTGCTGTGCAGCTCCCTTGCCTCGAAATTCTCCTGTGTGGAAGATAATGGTGAGATTACACGCTGCAGGTGGCTCATGGTCTCGAGGAAATTAAGGCGCTGTATCCTCTGGCTTATACCTTTCCTGCCTCCGACCCAGTTGCCTGTCGCCATAGACGTGTACATCCTGGAAGTGAGCAGCTTATCCCTTATGACGACCTTGATCGAGGGAAACTTGCCTCGCTTTACGATCCTCTGGAAGTTGTAGAGCATGTCTCCGATAAGGATCTTGAGGTTGACCCTGAAAAGGTCAGCCAGCAGGTCGCCGCTCATCTTTATCCTCTTGTTCATATAGTGGTCCTTGTCATCAAGGGGCATCTCCTCTTTTGACACCCTGATATATTTCTTCATCAGCTTGCACATGTTATATGCCTTAAACAGCCTGTCTGACTTCTCTGTGCCCAGATGCGGCAGGAAATATTTGTCGATGATCTCGCCCATCCTTTCGATCCTTATCTCCTTTGACTGGGTTATGCCTATCCTCTTGGCGATATTGTCCAGCGCATCCTCCTCGTTCTTCACATTATGGAACTCAAGCAGGTTTATGTAGACATCATCATCCTGCCCGTCCCCTGATACAGCCTTCATGATGTCCTCATCCTTGACCAGGCCAAGGGCCTTGAGGACGATTATGAGCGGGATCCTCTTCACTCTTGTAAAAGTGATATAGAACACACCGTCCTTCATCCTCTCCATCACATGTGGTATCTTGAAGGAGCCGCGCTCTGAGAATATCTTCCCCTGGAACTGGCTAGGGCCGATCTTGTTTTTCTCAACAAGGAACTGGTTTGCAGCAAGGTCCTCTATATTGATAAGCACCCTCTCGGTGCCGTTGATGATGAAATACCCGCCCGGATCATCAGGGTCTTCATTATGCTTGGCCAGATCCTCCCTGCTCATGTTATGCAGGTGGCAGTACTTTGATTTCAGCATTATGGGAAGCGCACCTATCTGCGTGACAAAGGACTCGCGCTGTATGCCGTTTATATGTGCGCTGACCTCTATATATGTAGGGGCTGAGTAGCTTATCTTCCTAAGCCTTGCCTCGACAGGATATATCGGCCTCTTGGAGCCGTCTGCCTCTGTTATCTCAGGCTTGGTGACCCATATCTTGTCGAGCCTGATCTTGAACTCGTCGATATTGTGCGGGATGATGGTCGGCTCTATTATCTTGTTGTCGTCTATTATGCTCTGGAGCTCCTTGTCTATGAAATTGTTGAACGACTCTATGTCTGATTCAACAAGGGAATGCTCTTCGAAATATTTTTTGATGAGGATGCTTGATAACTTATTCACCTACGACACCTCTGTAATAGACAGCGCTACCTGCAGTAGCGCTCTGCCTTTCGATCTTTATCACATCCCCTGGCTTTAAGTTCATCCCGAGGATGGCAGGATCGTCCATAGATATCTTTGGGAGCTCTTTCTGAGTAACATTGAACCTGTCAAAGAGCTCATTTTTCTCTTTCTGGCTGAGTTTACTGTGCTTTGGTATCAGAATATGGCTCTTTACAGTGAATTTCGCTTTCTTTTTCGGCATTTTTACCTGACCTGCAATGCTACCCCCTAGCAGCGTGGGCATTATGTATATGGGCCCGACGAGGTTCGAACTCGCGACCACTCGATTAAAAGTCGAGTGCTCTACCAGGCTGAGCTACGGGCCCAATATTTTAGGGACCGTACCTCATATCATTAGCTGAGTCCCAAAAATATCCCTAAACGCCCTGGCTGGGACTTCCAAAGCAGTCCCCCTTTGAGGAAATAAAGGGAATCTGCACTTTTTGAACCCAAGTCGAAGCCTCGACAGGGCTTCATGATAGACCGGACTACACTACCAGGGCATTAAGCTTGAAAAGGGATATAAATCCTTCTATAGGCTAAAAAAGCTTTATTTGGCTGTTTTATCGCTTTATGGCCGCTAGAAAGATTTTTCATAGTTAGCTTGTAACTTTTTTCTCTCTTTATAAAGGTTGCTGTTTTTTGGGCTCACAGCTATTTGCCAGTAAAAGGCCATTTCCTAACCTAAAGGGATCTTGATTCCCATCTCGTTGAGCAGGAAATAGTATATAGTAATGGTGGCGGCGATAATGAACAGTGTCACGATAATCTTATACTTATTTAAATGCTTGTGGTATTTCTTCCTGTCCCTGTGCCTGGCAACGTCCATGAGCTCATCTCCGAAATAGATAGAGAACAATGTCCCTGCCAGCGAAAGGACGAGGATTATCCAGTAAGGGAAGGGATTGAGCAGGATTTTATTGAACAGCCTCAGTATAAGTGTTGCTCCATATATTCCTGGGCTGTAGAGCAGGGTAAGGATCACGATAACAAGCGCTACAACATATGATGCTAACTGTGTATATAGCATCCTGATGCCTGCCAGAAGCCTTACAGGGAATGCCAGTATAAAGCCTGCATCAGCAATGGGCGTGCAAAAGACAAAGAAAGACCATGTAAGGACCGTGACCAAAAACCCGTTTCCTGCGCCGAGCTTCCTTGACTCATAGACAAAATATGCTACTATGAAAAGGAGCAGCGTGATATACCTTAAAAGGCTGTGTTTTCTTGTCTCTCCGCCGAAAAAAGACCTTACCTCATTCCAGTCCTTTTTCAACAATGAGCTTTCCATATATTATAGCCTAAATTAATGATATAAAAAAGTTCACTTTTTGTTAGGTCAAGTTGTTATGTATCTGTTTAGCATTAAGGATAATTTACTTTTTTTTCTTGATAGTGCAAATGAAATTTTTTCATTCCATGGCTACAAACTGGCCTCTGCACGGTGCTGAAATTTTTTTGATTGTGCTATAGAAATTTTTTCATACTCAAAAATGGAACATTTTTGGTACCCTAAAAATCTAATAGATTTTTATGGTTTCACGGCGGCTGG
>CAZPXC010000023.1:14054-24244 GCA_964590935.1 uncultured Methanosarcinales archaeon | reverse complement strand
CTTACCTGTAAGATTTCTGGCGCTTTTTCCTGGCCTTCGAGTCGTTGGGCTTGCACATCTCTTTCCTTCTTGTGTCAGCGACAAGCAGATGCCTGTCATACTTCAGGAAAGCGTCTTTCAGCGCGTTGCTTTTAGTGGACTCGACGAGCGCACGTGCTATCGCGAGCCTCGCTGCCTCAGCCTGGGACATAAAGCCGCCCCCGCTTGTGCGAACGCTTATGTCGAACTTGCCTGCAAATCCCTCTGCAAGCTGCAGCGGCTCCCTTATCTTCATCCTTGCAAGCTCCGGCTGGTAATTGTCCAGAAGGATATTGTTTATCTTGATCAACCCGTTGCCCGGTTTCAGCGTCGCCTTGGCAACAGCTCTTTTTCTTTTTCCTGATACATGTACTGTCTTCATTTTGCACCCAACACCTTGCATATGTCACCTAGCTTTACATACCTTGTATTCTGGAGCTTGCTGGCGTTTGCCTCACTAATAGTTTCAAGCTTTTTGTCTTTGAAAGATTCAGGCACGCCTATATAGCACATTACCCTCTTGAATGCCTCACTTCCCTTGTGCTTCTTGTAGGGGAGCATGCCCCTGACGGTTCTCCTGACTATCCTGTCCGGCATCCGCGGAAAATAGGGGCCTTTGAGAGGGATGCCCCTGTCCTGCTTCTGCTTGTAGCTGTCCTGGACAGATTTCCTGTTGCCAGTGACGACAGCCTTTTCGCAGTTTACGATATCGACTTTCTCTCCCATCATCGCCTTTTTTGCGACTATGGTTGCCATCCTTCCTAGGATCAGGTCTGTTGCGTCGATTATCATCCTATGATCCTCACCTTGCTTCCTTTCGGGTTCTTTTTCATGTAGTCATAGATAGAGTACACAACTCCTTTGGAATCCCTGATCTTCTCAAGTGCCTGCTTTGAGAAGTTAAATGCAGCGATCGTCACTTGGTGGTTGAGCTCGCCTGTCCCCAGCACTTTTCCCGGAACGATTATTATCTCATTCTCCTTCGTGAAGCGGTCTATCCTTGACAGGTTGACGATCCTTCTCTGCCTGGAGGGCTTCTCAAGGTCTTTTGCAACCCTTTTCCAGATAAGTACCTTCTGCTGGTTGGACTGCTTCTTAAGCTCCCTTATCAGGCCCTGAAGTTGCAAGTTTGATTTCATTTTTCCTCTGATCTGTAAAAAACTGCGAGGGACGGGATTCGAACCCGCGCAGCCACTAAGGCCTACGGCCCTCAACCGTAGTCATTTGACCATACTCTGACACCCTCGCAATGAAACTGACGCTTCCTCTGCATGGAAAGCGCCAAAAAGCATTTATTTGAGAGCAGCCTTGAACTCCTTGCTGAAGGTATCAAGGATACTGTTGAACCGTTCGATGCCTTTCTTGGCAATCTTTTTGCAGTCAAGCTGGCCCCATGATTCCATGTAAAATATGAAGCTTTTCCTGTCATAGGAAACCTTGATCGCACCGTTGCTTGCCTCGACACACGCATCGCAGAGTGTGCATTTCAGGTAGTTGTCCTGGTTTATCTTGAGCTTGTTGTTGGTAAAATCATAAACACCGACAGGGCAGACCTCTGCACATTCTTCGCAGGATTCGGCTTTCTTTGATATATCTATCTCCGGCTTGTATTTGTAGTATACAAGTCCGGGAGCCCATTTTGCATGCTCCCTGGCCTCGCCGAGCTCTGCTATTGCGGTCAGTGCAAGCTCCTGCCCTTTTAGCAGTTTGACGATAGGTATGTTCGGGTAGGCGGGCTTCACCTTCGGGTCCTGCGACTTGAGGTCTGATGAATATACTGTCTTTGGCCCCTTGGCCTTCAATGTCAGCTTCAGCTGGCACATGGCGCAACCGGCCCCTTTGCACTTGCACTCGTCCCTCATCTTATATGACCTAAGGTCGGTCACAAGCGGGATGAGGCCAAGCCTGTGTGCAACCTGCTCATCGTAGAGGACAGAGTTGTTCTTCTTGATCTCCAGATCCTCGATCGCGAGCACGGGAACCCTGTTTATCATCACCCTTCTCAGGGTGTTAGCATAGCTGGGCGTTATACCATTGCACATAAATGAGATCTTGTTATTGCTCTCCTTCTCCAGAAGCCTTATGTCGATTCCCATTCTTATACTCTCCTACCCCTCTTTCCGCCCTTTTTCCTGCATCCGTCATGGGGGAGAGGAGTAATATCCTCTATTATGCCTATCCGCAGGCCCATCCTTGATAGTGCCCTTATAGAGGCCTGCGCACCCGGGCCAGGGTTGGTCGGGCCGTTGTGGCCGCCGGGAGCCCTTATCTTGACATGGATGGCATTGATACCTTTCTCCTTTGCCATCTCTGCCACCCTTTTTGCAGCTGTCATCGCGGCAGTCGGGCTGCTCTCAAGCCTGTGGGCCTTGACGACCATGCCCCCTGAAACCCTTGCGATGGTCTCAGAGCCGGTCAGGTCTGTGATATGGATGATAGTGTTGTTGTAAGATGCATAGATATGTGCAACACCCCATCTCATTGTGGGCTGTTTCTTTACAATGACCTTTTTCTCGCTTTTTTCAGGTGCCTTTTTTTCCGTCGTTTTCTCAGCCATTTTTCTTCTCTTGCTGGATGCTTATCTCTTTTGTAAGGGCTATATGGCCCTGCTCGTCCGCTTTCACCATATAGCTCGGGACAGTGACCTTCTTCGAGCCCACTGTGACAAGGCCGTGAATGATGAGCTGCCTTGCCTGCTTGGCTGTTGATGCCAGGCCTTTCTTGAATACCATCGTCTGTAGCCTGTTGTTGAGCAGGTCCTCGACAGTCAGGCTCAGCACGTCATCCATGCTGCCTTTTGCGCCTATCAGTCCCATCTTCTGGAGCTTTTTTAACAGCTGCTGCCTCTCTTTCTGTAGCTGCTCGGTCCTTGCAGTCGCGCATTTCTTGGCCTGGGTCTTGAACCTGTTCAAGAGAGAGCCTGTGCGCCATATCTCGGTCTTGTTCCTGAGCCCGTACTCTTTCAGGAGAGCGTTCTCTGTATCGATCCTCTCCTTCTTCCATGGCATTGATGGAGTCCTGTACTTTTTCTTTGGTTTTTTCGGGTCGCCCATTCTTATTTCTTGCTCTTTCTTTTTACTCCCATTACCTTGCCCTTGTTTCTCCTGAAGTTTGACCTTGTCCTCTGGCCGCGCACAGGCAGGCCGAACGCATGCCTCATGCCCCTGTACGACTTTATCCTCTTCAGCCTTCGGATGTCATTGTTCTGGATAAAGCCAAGGTCTGAGGCCACGATGTGCCTGTCCACGCCTGTTTCAAAGTCTTTTCTCCTGTTGAGCATCCATACAGGGATGCTGTGCTTGGCAGGGTTTTTCACAATATCCTCTAGCCTCTTTATCTCATCGTCGCTGAGATGGCCTGTCTTCTTGGTCTTTTCGATCATGGCAACATTGCAGATGCCGTTCGCGAACATGTAGCCTACTCCCTTGATCTTGGTAAGGGCATGCCTGATAGGCGTGTTGCCATCCAGGTCAGTGTTAACGATCCGCACTATATGCTTAAAATCTGCCATTTTTCATTGATTCCTGAATAAATTCGTTAATAATGAACCAGAATCCAGCCTCTGTCAAATATCAACCCTGTCGGACGCACAGACTGAACTCGGGCTATGTGTGAACTTTTAAACCTGGAACCAAGAGGTTGTATTTAAAGTTTGCGCCCTATGCTGTACTGTATATATCCTGTGCCTATTATCCTGTTTATATAAATACATTTAAATAACATACCCAAAACCGGATTAGTTAATATGGCACTGACAGCAGCGCAGTACAGGAGCATAAGGCATGAGCTCGACACCTGCAAAAAACCTCTTGTGTTTTTCCATGATGACCCTGATGGCGTCTGCTCCTTTGTCCAGCTCTACCTTTACCATGGTGATGCGAAGGGCGTCATCGTCAAGAGCCAGCCGAGGATCGACACCAAGTTTATCAGGAAGGTTCAGGAATACGACCCGGACAAGATATTTGTGCTTGATATCGCGCTCATGGACCAGGAATTTGTCGATGAGATTAAAAGCCCTGTGATATGGGTAGACCACCATCAGGTGCAGCAGGTCCATGATACTAAATATTATAACCCCCGCATAGCTGACCCCGAAGACAGCACGTGTGTGTCCTACCTTGTCTATAATGCTGTCAAAAAAAGCCTGTGGATAGCGGCAGTCGGGACAGTGGGCGACATGCAGTGGCCACAGCAGCTCATCAGAATGTTCAGGAAGGAATACCCTGACCTGCTGCCGGAGAGCATAAAAGAGCCTCGCGACGCGCTCTACAATTCCCAGCTTGGAAAGCTTGTGAAGATATTCTCGTTCGTGCTCAAGGGCACGAGCTCTGACGCTATGAGGTATGTGAAGGTCTTGACAAGGATCAGGAGCCCTGGCGAGATACTGGGCCAGGAGACTGCCCAGGGAAGATACATCTACAAGCGCTTTGCCAAGATAAATGAGGAGTATGAAGCGCTGCTGAAAGAGGCTGGCAAGTCTGCCACTGATGATGATTTTTTAGTATATACTTATGATGACAACAAGATGTCATTTTCAGGCGATCTTGCCAATGAGCTTATCTACATGCACCCGGATAAGCTGATAATCGCTGCCAGGAGGAAATCCGGCGAGTACAAGTGCAGCTTCCGTTCAAATGACCTGGTCCTTCCTCCTATTCTCCAGGAGGCGCTTGTCGGCTGCGATGGCCATGCCGGCGGCCACGAGCACGCATGCGGCGGCGCAATAAAAGAAGAGGACTTTGAAAGGTTCATATCAAATCTCAGGAAAATTGTTGCTGGGATAAGAAATAGTAAATAAGATTTCTACCTTGATTTTATCCTACTTACACTTCTTTCTATTTGCATAATGAAAAAATCCATCCACCCATGGCACGGACGGCAACGAACCTGTGTTCAGTTGCCTGCTACGCTGACCGCAACCCTCCACTCTGTAGGGGAACGCGGTCAGCTACGCCCGGCCGTGGATGGATTTTTTCTTCCAGTGCAGGAAGCCAGCCCGAAGGGCTTCTCCAACAGAAATTTGTCATTCGAAAACTGACTATGTCAGTTTTCTCAGACCATAAAAATCTATTAGATTTTTAGGGTACCAAAAATGTTCCATTTTTGAGTATGAAAAAATTTCAACTGCACCATCAATGAAAAAAAAACATTACAGCCTCATGCTTGAGCTGAGAGTTAACAGGTTTTAATATAATAAAGCAGATAAGCTTTATAAATAATTGGCTACATCTTAGCGAATATTGCGCCGGTGGTCTAATGGCTACGACCTTCAGCAGGCAAAGCCTGGGTCGCTGTTAATGACTGCGGCCTTCCAAGCCGTATATCCGGGTTCAAATCCCGGCCGGCGCATGTTTTTCTCATCTTTGGCCTTGTACATTTCCGGGATTTGAACATCCTGCGAAAACCTGACGGTTTTCTTGGACCTTTCGTTCATCTGCGATGAACTTCAAGGAATCCCGGCCGGCGCATGTTTTTCTCATCTTGTGCCTTAAACATTTCCCTAGAGAATTCACTTCCCGAAAACCACTTTTTCTATCTCATAAGTGCCCAGATTCGGCGCCCCAAGATATGCATTCCAGCAGAGGTTTGCAAGCCTGCCTTCATTGAGCCAGTCGAACAGCCACTCACCTATGTAATCCGGATCATCCTGCTCAATCCCGAAGTTATGGTGCAATAGCCACTGCTTGTTGTAGATCTCATGCGCCCCCACTGCCGGTGAAATTATGATGGGGATACCAAGCGCTGCATAAAAGCTGATCTCACTCGGTTTTGACCATATTATATCTGTTGTTTTCAGGGCTTCGTTGAACCTTTCAAAATAGGCTCTTTTATTTAATGCATGGACCAGTCTTATCCCTTTTCCGGCTTCCTTTTCAAGTCCGTGATCAAGGATCATCTTTTCGACCTTCTGTGAAATCTCAAGCCTTGTACCTGTCACTACAAACAGCCTTATCTTCTTCTTTAGTATCTCATTTTTTAAGCTGCGGATTATCTTTGCAACAATCTCGATCTGAGCACCTGCTCCTCCTATAGCACACATAAGCGTCAGGGGATGACCGCTTCTTTTTGGTATATTCTGTTTCAGGTGCCTTTTCAGGTGAGACCTGTACCTGTTGATGAAACATCTGCTCGGATCAAGGTTAGCCAACCTGTGCGCAACCGTCTTCTTGAGGGTATTTTTTCCCCTCCCGCCAATCAGCTCTTTAGGAAGCGGAAACCCGGTGTCAAAGATCCTTGTCCTGGGCACCCCGTATTGTATCAGCCTTTTTGTCGTGTGCCTTGTGGGAGAGAGGTATCTTATCTTGCATCTTTTTGGGTCTTTAGCGACCCAGACCCTGCTGATATCACTATCAGTAACAACACAGTATACATCATTCTTCCCATAGTACTCCGCAGCCAAAGCAGGGATGAAATGAGTAGCGATCAATGGGCGCTTATCTTTTTTAGTGAGTTCAGAGACACTCCTGCAAAGCCCCTTCTTGATTATCCGTTCAATATAATTGACTTCAAAATTTGGTTTTGACAGGTCCCTGAAAGGATAATACGGGGATATGTGCTGCAGCTTATCATACATCTTAAAAACTGTCTTTCCTATGACCGGAAACCCGGTCATCCTGGAGACCCAGTCATAGAACTTATGGGTCTTGTTCCATAGCCTCTTTTCATCATCCTGTATGACCTTGTCGCTGTTGGCAGTGATAATGCGGTCATAAGCGATATCTTTCAGAGGGTATGCTGCTCTTGCATGGCCGTACCCCATATCGACAGAAATGACCCATGCCTTATTGAATTTCCGATTTGACCTTTTATTTGTCATCAATCTGGATTTTATTATTCAGGTTTAAAAAGTTTATTATGATGCATCATCAGAATCCAGCGTTGGCTCAGGCTCAAGGCCAGGCCGCCTGCACATCGGCACGTAATTGTTGCAGGTGCATATTTTCTATTATAGTTTTCCTATCCAAATTAGACAGTCAATATTACCTTAGTTCGTGTATCTCAGCGATCTTCCTGAGTCTCTTGAGCACTTTAGCCTTCATATGAATCTAACCTTAAAAAATCAGCATGATATCAGCTTTTCCCAACAATCTGAAAAAAAAATTCGAATTAATATAAATATTTGTTGGTTTTGACTACTCGATAGAAACTACTCGAAACTGTATAGACAAACTGTTTGATAAATTATTTATACTTAGGCTATTTTGCAGAATTATGAGTTTCATCATTGGGATGGTCGGTCTTCCTGCTGTAGGAAAATCGATGATTGCACAAAAGATAGAGAAGAAATTTGGATTTTCTCACATAAACAAGGATAGGATGAGGGATTTCCTGATTAAAAATATAGCATATTACAATGATGCGGTATATTCCTATTCAAATCCGTTGATATCTTCTGTAAACAGTATAGTCAGGCCTTCATCAGATTTACTTGTCAAGGAGCTTTTGGAGAAAGGGCAGAATATCATCATTGACGGTTACGGAAAGGTGAAAGCCAACAGGGATCATTATAAAAAACTTACAAGTGCTTATAACCCGAAAATAATAATTGTCTATGTCAAAGAAAAAGAAGAGGTAATTCTGGAACGTCTTAAGCAAAGGGATGATAATAAGAATTACCGCTGGGTCGAATCTTATCTTAACCGATGGAAACCTAAGTTTTCAGAACCCTCTAAAAAGGAATGTGACTATCTTATCGAAGTCTGGTCAAAAGAATACCATGATGCGATAGAGAAGATCGGGGAGATTCTTGAAGATAAATAAAAAGAAAAAAAATTAATGAAACAGCTTTGCAAGTATCTTGGAATCGCCGACGGTCTTCCTGTAGTAAAGGATGTCCTTCCCGCCATTCCTATGGTCAAGCATCTTTACCTTGAACATGTTCTCGTAGGCCTGTTGTGTGGCCTCCGCAAGGGTCGCTCCAGAGCCGATGATGTTTATCGGCCTGCTGCCGGTCGAGATTATCAGTCCATCCTCATTCAGGCCTGTGCCTCCGAAATACAGGCCAACTCCACGATCAAGCTTGTCAAGGCCATTTATAAGATATCCTTTTCCATAGCTGCCGGGATATCCCTGATACCAGCCCCCGCCATCCTCTTTTGCCCTTCTTGCCCTTCCGGGCGCGCCGACCAGATTGACATAATGCCTGTCATTCAATCTAAGCCTGACCTTGTGAAGGGTGCCTTCCTTGATCGCCATCGCTATCTCAAAAGGATCCGTGAGTAGTTTCCTCAGGAGCGTCTGCCACTCAGCATCCCCGCCTCTCACATTTATCTCAAGTATCTCTAACCTGCCTGTCTCTGGATCAAGATTGAGCCCCCAGTAGACTATCCCTTTATAGCCCCATCCCAGGTCATAATAGATCATATCCACTGTCGGGTTCACTATCTCCTTCAGTATCCTGTTAGTCAATGACTGTCTCCATTCCGGATGCGGTGCCACGCATCCGAAGCCGCCTGAATTTGGATTCCTATGGATCAGTGGCCGCTTCTCCTGCTTTCTTCTTTTGTTCTCTGCTTCATTGTATCTCTCTATAGCTTCTATGTTACCCGGGTCGAAGGCCGGCTTGAAATCCTGGCAGAATATAGGAACAGGAAGATAGCCTTTGCCATCAAGGAAGGCGAAGAATGAAATCTCATTATGCGCCTTTCTCTCCTCGATCACTATCTCGTTGCCCGCCTCCTTGAATATCTTTCTGACCATGATATCGTCTATGGCTTCGAACGCATCATCCACATCATCGCATAGTATGACACCCTTGCCACCAGCAAGGCCGTTGGGTTTTACTGCCACCTGGTACTGCTTTCTCAATACATAACTCTTCGCTTCCTCTGGGTCTGAAAATTTTTTCCATTCTGGTTTAGGTATGCCCCTTTCTTTTAGGTGCTCATCAGTGAATGCCCTGTTGCTCTCGAGTTTTACATATTCTGCAACAGGCCCTATCGCAAACAGGCCAGAGGCTGCTGCCATATCAACAAGGCCTAGCCCCAGCGGGTCCTCTGAACCTATGTCCAGGAAAGCCACTTTCTTATCAAGACAGAACTTCACGACATCCTCAAGCTTATCTATCCTGACGTGCTCTATATACCCTTTCTTGCCCTTTTCTGTCGCCTTTACAGCCTCTTCACCGTTTATCCAGTATACCTTTGTAATTTCAGAGCTCCTTGTGATATAATTATCACTAATACCATGGTTCCTTGCACCACCGCCAAATACCGCAACTGCTTCTCCCATCAGATATCACCCGGAAAAAGCTCATTGCCTGGATTATAAAAATGTTTCTATTTTTAAGTGGATACATTATTGAGAGACAGACCAGGGCATATAGATATTAACCCTATTCTAGGATGAAGCCATCCTATCCTCCCAAAACATCCAAATATCCTCTGAAACAAAAACATTATATATTAATTGATTCAGAGTATGAATAAAAGAGGGAATATCTGATGGATGAGCCTATATGGATTTATTTTTCGATAATCGCTGTCATAATAGCGTTCGGGATAATGCTGAGCCTGTTCAACCAGAACAAGGAGCATGTCAAGGAACAGGCCTTCTCTGATGCGTTTCTCACGCTGAAGCCTCACTGCGACTACATGTGTGATTCGACGCCTGAGAGCATCCGGCCTATCGACGTTGATTTTCCCTCAGGGATATTTATCTACACGACAGACACAAGGATATGCGGCAGGTATGAAGGGGATGTAAGATGTGCAATGTGCAAGTGCGATGTTGCTCCATATACCCTGGACCTGAACACAACCCAGGCCAGGGATACCTTCGACATACATACGTTCAAATGTTATTTTGAAAGGGGAGAGGATGAGATTAAGATCGACTGTCAGGGCTGATGCAGCCACCCAGATCATAACCTGGCTGGGGCTTGTGATGGGTGCACTCATTCTGGTCTTGTGGTTCGTAAGGTCAGGTGTGTATAACCCTTTTAGTGATGTAGATGTCATCGACCAGGACCTCCTGCATATCCAGCTCATGCTCGACGATGCCTGCAGCAGCATAAGATATGACAACACCTACAATCCCCTTACCGAGTCCGGCAACATATCCTTCTTTGAGACACAGGTCTGCATGACAGTTTTCCCTAATGGCAAGACAGGCGAAAGCAAACTGACCAGGTGTCTTGAGCCGCTCTGTAACCTTGGAGTCCACCAGAGTTT
>CAZPXC010000023.1:0-14044 GCA_964590935.1 uncultured Methanosarcinales archaeon | reverse complement strand
TTCAGAGGTCAACAGCATAGGTATCAGGAAAGATGAAACATTTTCCATATACAAGACATAAGTATGGGATATATTCGATAATATCCGCATTCATCCTTATCGTCGTTATCCTGTTCGTAACTATTGGCCTGGCATTCATCATATCCTCGATGTCCCTTTTTAAGGCTAATCTCATGGATAAATATTCCTCGGATATCAAGGCCCTGGATATCAAGAATATGGTCAGTCATTGCTTCGGCGGGATCATCAATGAATCAGGTGCTTATGATGAGGCATGCCTGCAGGATACTCTGGGGCAGGTAAAAGGCATAACCGTCTCAACGCTCCGGTATGGGAGCTGTATCCCCAAAAACATCACGATTATGCCCCCGGAAGGGTATTCGACAAGCGAGATCTTTTATGTCCCTGTCTACCAGGACAACCAGAAGATCATATGCCCGGGAAGGCTGCATATATACACATAAGGGTACAAAACATGGGAACCAGCGAGAATATCATGGTGTCTGTCTTCGTCCTGATAATCTTCATGGTGGCAGTCCTCTCCTATGCCGGTATCAGTGCAAAGAACAAGAAGGCTGTGGAGACATCGTTCGATGAATATTCACTGGACCAGAAGGTCATCAGCCAGTTCGATACCGCAATAAGCACCACTGAGCCGAGTACCGGCAGGCAGTTCGGAGACCTTCTCGCAAGCGCCGTATACTACGGGACAGATACCATCAATGTCTCAGGCAAGATTGTCAACATCACTGAGGAGTTCGATGACTTGCTGGATATACTGTTGTCAGGAAAGGAATATTACTTTGAGGTCACCCCAAGGCTGACAGAGCTCCACATCCTCTTCATAATCTCAGGAGAACCGAGGCTGGACCCTGTTTTCTCTGTCCTGGAAAGAGACCTCAAGAAGCTCCTGGCAGATCTCAACGCAGCTTACCCTGACATGAAGGTTACAGGCAGGGTGCTTGTCATGGAAGGGAGCGAACTGTGTCTCGAGACAGAGCTCGATTGCAGCTCTTACACGGCCACACAGATCTATCATTATAATTTCTCGACCGACAGAGAAGCCATGAAATACCGGCTTGGGTTCTTCAGGCCTCCTGCCGGGCTGAGCCCTGCCGATGACTGGGAGACGGCGCTGAGCTATCATCTTGCGACAGACGACAACTACAACCTGACCAACCTTGAGGTCATATTCCCTATCATCGATTCGCTTCCAGCTGCATCAGATACCCAGAAATGCCCGACCAGCTACGCCGACAGCATCATCGGCAGGGACCACGACCTGATAAGCGAGCTGGGATATATCGTCGATCCGATCGTCGTAGACAACGGTGACCCAGGTTTCTGCCAGGCTACTGTATATTCACATGCAGAGGACCTGATTTCGGGAACCAAGGGGATCACTACTACATACAGCCAGAACTTTTTAAGTGATATCCATAAGATAATCAGGATAAACATCAATAACCTGGGACTGAGCTCAGGAACCGATACCTATGCAGAGAAGCGGGTAATCCAGAGAGACATCCAGCTTCCCAACGGGGAGATCACAAGGATAAGGCTGCATGTCTATTCATGAGCTATCGCCTCATTTAGTACTGTTCAGCCTTAAAATTGGAAAGATTTATCAAATATTAAGTCCGGATTATAAAAAAAGGTGTTTTTGATGATACATATCATGAAAAAAGGAAATGCCGTCGTCCTTATACTGATCGTTGTTCTTTCCCTTTTCCTGTTCCTCGTCCTGTCAAAAGAGACCCGGAAGACCAGTTTCGAGAAGGATGATGCAGAGAAGGTTGTCGTCGAGAGCGACATCACGCTCAGGAAGGCTATCCTCAAGGGTATCAGGGAATCGATGGCCGATGGCCTGAACGGGCTTGAGAACAACACAGGAGATACATGGTTCTGCAACAAGGTGCTCCCGCCCGACATTGAGGAGGCAGGCCTAAAGCTGAACTCCGAAATCAACACTTCCGTCGCTGATTTCCTGGATACAAGACGCATGCAGGGTTACTATGAGAACATCTCCAACATCTCGATCGAGATAGACCACGATCCCTCAGAGTGGCAGGACCTTGACGATGATTACTTAAGCTCTTACTCACTGGAGTTCCTGTCCGGCATCGAATCTCCTGAGATTACCACCATAAAGAACAACACTGAAGACTATATGGTCAAGACCAGGATCTGGTATCTTTACAAGAACATCATACAATGGATGCAGGACACAGAGGCAGGCAACATAATAGGCCTCTTAGACAACGTGTTCATGGGCCTTAAGGACTGCATGGCTGTAAATTCGGCCTGTGACTGTCCCGGGACAGGAGACACCATCGTCCCAAATGGGGTGGTCGACAGCATGCATGTCACCTGGGAGGACGTTGCAGGGGACATGATTGGTGTCGAGGATAGCATCGAGCAGAACATCAATGAATATTTCTCCACCAGGGGCATCAATATCACCTGCAAGGCAGAGATGATGATCGACCACAGCAAGAGCTATGTCACCAACTTCGACCAGTTCGACTACAGGAAAGGGCCGACCAACATAGGCACTGATTCAGACACATGGTATGACGGCGATCCTATAGTGATGGCCGGGCTGTGTCCCTGTGAGGCAGGAACACCGCCCCCTGTCTGCCGGAACAACTTCCTCAGCTCTCCTGACCTTTGGACACCTGCAAGCTACAATGACATGACACAGTGCGAAGATGCTGTAGCTCCCCTTGACGGGCTCTATGCGCGTTTTGAATATGTCGGTGTGGACAGGGTCGTAAGGACCGAGATCAGGATGACATGCTATGACAACAGTGCTGTAATGGATGGCGACAGGAATTTCGAGCCGAACACGATGGTGTTCAACATCAGGTCAGCAGTGATGGACCAGTGCGACCCTCCTCTCGGAGCGATCAACAGCGAGGACAGCGTCTGTTGGGAGATGACCGCGGAGAATGTTGGCCCTAACTGCGAGTTTCTTATGAGCGGTGCCCAGCCTCCTGTCGACCCCGCAACGCCCACGCAGCCGGATGGGCTAGGCTGCGCTATGTGCACAGATGCCATAACTGACATAGACGGGAACGTCATAGGCTGCAACAGCTGGGTCACATTTCCGACGGACAATCCTGATTTTTTCGACAATGACGACTGCCAGGCAGTACTGACCGTCTGCCAGAACCAGGCGCCTTTCAGCTAAAATGGAGACAGTTGAGATGCTTGTATTCATAGGATTTGCGACCATAGTAGGCGTATTGCTGGTATATTTCATCGCAGATATCCCGTTTCTGGAAACACATGAGGAGATAAAGAACGGGGTCATGGACATCGACAATCATGAGATGAAATCAGGAGATTTCAACTTGTTCCTGAAGACCGCACTTGAGTTCTGGGATGAGGGCAGGTCCAAGGATAAGAATGTCACGGCAACAGTATATATGGATGAGCCGAGGCTGATAGACAAGACGGTCCTCTTCAATGAGGTCTCTGCCCTCCACCGATGTGAGACATTGCAGTCCAAGGAGATGGGCTGCGGCTCAAGAGAGGATGTCGTGATGGGAAGCATCATCGGCCCTGCAGTCGTGAACCTCAGGATCGAAGACGGTAAGCTCTACATAAGCCCACAGGCAGAGAATTACCAGAAGAAATACAACATGAACGATCTCATAACGTTCGGCGGTTTCGAAGGCCAGGGGACGCTCTCGAAACTGACAGAAGAGTTCCCTGATGACGCTATTTTCCTGGGGATGAGGCTCAAGGTCAACACCGGGAGCGATTTTAAGATTTTCATCAACAACAGGCAGTGTGGCGGCATCTTTGAGACCGGCAACATAGTCGAGAGATATGATCTCGGCTCCTGCACCGACCTTCTCAGGCCAGGGGTGGTGAACAACATATCGATACGCTTCCAGAGGGGCGGGCAGATCATGAAGTACTTCGGGGGCGGCTACCTGCAGATTGATTACATGACCTTCTCACCTGAAGAGACCAGGACACATATATACAACTTTCCGGGAATCGCCGGAAGCATCAACCTGTATTCATCTTTCTATGTTCCCGGAGATCTCGTCGGTATGCAGGCCTACCTGCATTATCTTGTCGATAACAGCACGAAAGAGGACCTTCATCTCGTCATTGGCGACACTGTGCTGCTGAACGATTCTGAAAAGGAGAAGGAGAAGACCGTCACATATTCGAGCAGCCAGATGAGCTCGATGCTGGACCTTGATGATTTTTCGCACAATACAGTGCCCCTGCGTCTGAGCTCAAGCCAGGAGATAGAGCAGATAATAAATGTGACAGGGAATGCATCGCCTGTGGATGTCATCCTGATCACAGACCTGAGCGGAAGCATGGACGACCCGCTCGGGGGGTCAAGCTCAAGCAGTTGCGGCACACCGAGCACAGAGAAGAGAGAGGTGGCGCGCTGTGTCGACAGGCTGTTCATCAATGTCCTGCTGAATGATACTCTGAACAGGATGGGTCTTGTCGCATATGGTGAATATGTCCCTGATTACCAGATGGTCAGCGTCACGAACGATTCACAGGTGCTCCTTGACCAGGTTGACACCTATTCAGAGAACCTGCATTATACATGCATATCATGCGGTATCCTTGCCGCGATCCAGCTGCTGGCAGGTTCGGCCAATAACAAGACAATAATCGTGATGACAGACGGCATGGCCAACCGTTGTGTGGATGACACCCATTGGGACCCGTCATCCAGCTGGGACTGTGGCGGCTCTGCGACCAACCATGCCGTCCTCCTTGCCAACCAGGCGAGGGATGCCGGGATTGAGGTATATGCTGTCGCATTCGGCAATGATGCAGACAGGGATACCATGGAGCATATTGCTGATGATCCGGACCATTATGCAGAGGGCAACGATGCAGAGAGCCTCGAGCGGCTGTACAAGGATCTTGCCCAGGAGATAGTCGGCAAGCATGGCAGGAACAAGACCCAGGAGATTGTCCAGACAGTCTATTCATCGCTCAACCAGAGCCAGAACTCGACACTGTACCCTGATTCATACCTTAAGCTTGACTATACTCCATCTGGAGCAGGTGCAGGATTGACCGACCTGCAGTTCCGGGTGGAGACGAAGCTTACCAGCTGCAGCAATGTCCTTCATATGCCTGTCTCGTTCAGGGTCACTGAAGCCTATCTGCTTGCCTTCTCCGGCATGTTCTGGACCAAAGATGTGGATATCAACGGGGTCGCAGCATTCGATCTGGCAAGCATGAGCGGCCTTAACCTCCAGAATATCGGAGACCCTTTCCAGATATATATCAAGCCAGGGTATCTGGTCCAGGGAGATAACACCATTGACCTGGCCTTCACAGGGAACATCGATGAGAGTATCGGATGCTGGAATCCGGTCTACAATGACAACACATTCATCTATTATGCAGCCCTTCTCAACTCAGCGATGCCCGCAGGGCTTGATAAGGCAAATGGATGCAGGTGGCATATAGAGTTTGATGACGGCACGACCCGGAACTACCGCATACCTCTGTCTTATGCAGGCAACGAGGAATGCAACTTCACCTCCACCAGCCAGGGATACAACGAGGATGATGCGATCAGCTGGGCCATGTTCACGCTCATGAGCGAGATCGATACAGACGGCGATTTCAGGCTTCCCTCAGAAATTGAGGACATACAGTTTTATGATTATATGGGCTAGTGTCCTTATTTACAAAAAAATATAAATATGCGTACATCGAAAGATAACCATCTGATACACATTACCAGGTGCATACCATGCAGACAATCGAGATCATAGTATACCTGTCGATCGCCCTGATCATCGGCTCACTCATACTTGTCTTCCTGAAAGACGGAGGGTTTTCAGAATTCTATGATGACCTTGTGAAGATGCACACCAAGGAACCCGGGTTCAAGAAGGTCGATACCAACGCCTTTGTCGGTGAAGCAGCATCGTTCTGGCAGGACTGCGGCTTTGGGGAGATCAACAAGAGCCTGGCATTATACATCGAAGGCGAGGGTGTGTTCAACAGGTCCATGTTCTTCAGTACTGTATCCAAGATAAACTACTGCGACACCCTGCAGTCCGCAAGCGAAGGATGCGGCAATGGCGAGAATGTAATATTTGAAGGCAACATCACTCTGCCGAGGGTCGTAAGGCTGGAATGCGATTCCCAGGCAAAGAAGCTGGTGATAACCTGATTTCAGGTCATGCTTATGTTCCTTTTCTCCGATGTTATGCATTCCCCTGAGATATGGCACGCCTCTATATAGAACTCGACTGAGGTGTTCAATGCTTGGATATCGACCGAATGGATCCGCTTAAAGCTTCCATCCACCATCTGGCCGGGCACCCCTCCAATAGTATAGAAAACAGTCCCCTGGGTCTCCTCTCCGGTTTCCCAGGCTATTGTGAGGGTATCGTTTGATACCCTTGTCTGTATGTCGGTGAAACTGCCTGTATCATCATATTCACTTGTCTTTTCGTTGATAGTCGTCATCATCATGCCGAGGAATATGGCCGAGAAGACAAGGCCTATGATGATGATGAGCGTCATTTGCATATATGTTCTTCAGGAGCCTTGTAGTATTTAAATATTGCCAAATTTGAGGAAGATGTTATCAGTTTATTGTTCTCTTTTGACACCAAAGTCTTTATCAAACCTGTCCCTGCATGAATGTTTACGCATCATCCGGGGGACGTCTGCCATCCTATCCACGCATCTTCAGGACAGCCCTGGAACGACGCTGAACCTTAATGCCTCCTTGGGCATGTCCAGAACCAAATATCCTGTATAAATGTTTTGATTTCCGCGCAAAATATAAAAACAAACAGGATGCCCTTATACGCATGGCGAGGATTTGCGGGATCGATGAGGCTGGTAGGGGGCCTGTGATCGGGCCGATGGTCATGGCAGGGATCGTCGTTGAGGAAAAAAATATAGGCAGGCTGATGAGGCTTGGCGTGAAGGACTCAAAGCAGCACACCCCTGGCCAGAGGGATGCTCTGTATAAGAAGATAATCAAGGCTGTTGATGATTACTTCATCCTGAAGGTTGCTCCTAAGGAGATAGACGACGCGCTCAATGACCCGGACACCAACCTGAACTGGCTTGAGGCTGACAGGTCTGTCGAGATAATAAAGAAGCTTGCGCCGGATAAGGCGTTCCTCGACTGTCCCAGCCCGAATATCAAAGCGTATACAGCATATATCTCAAAAAAGCTGGATAAGAAAACCGAGCTTGTCGTAGAGCACAAGGCAGATGAGAACTATCCTGTAGTATCTGCTGCCTCTATACTTGCGAAGGTCACGAGGGATAATGAGATAAAGAAGCTGAGGAAAGTGTACGGCGACTTCGGCTCAGGGTATCCCTCGGATCCCATGACACAGGAGTTTATCAAAGAGCACCATGACCTCCCGATATACAGGAAAACATGGTCAAGCTGGAAACAGGTAGACGAAGATAAAAAGCAGACAAGGCTCGGCAGTTTCTAGTGTAGCGGCAAAAAATAGCCATGGCAGGGTTTAGCCTGTCGCCTGTTTTGGGTCATATGGGCACATAAAAGCGTAGCCGCAATCCTGGAATTCTCTGATCAGGCTCTGGACGTCTCCGCCGGCAAGCTCATACCTGCAGCCTTGGCAGTAAAACTTGCCTCTGTTAAATGGCACAAGAATCCCATCACGTTGTTTAAATTCCATCGAGCCCCTTTCAGCCACAAATGTAACCCCACCTTCCCTGTCGATAAGGTGGATGCCGCGCATGATATAATCGGGTGCTTTATGAAGCTGTGCATAGACGAGCCCTATCTTGTGGTTTCTTCCAGAATTGCCTCTTGTAAAGATCCAGAATGGGTCTTTGCAGTCAAGCAGGTCCTGCAGTGTCGGAAGAATATGCCTCTCATGGCGCCCGCCGTAATGATCAAGATCCAGTTCGACCATAATGATGGTGTTGAATCTGTGTATAAAAAAGTATCGGAAAGAGGCTCAGTATGCTGACTTAAATTCTAATTAAACTTTCCCAGGTTGTAAAGCTTCTGGGCTATCAAAACTGCATTTAGTGCAGCGCCTCTTAGAAGTTGGTCTCCGCAGACAAACATCCTGACACCATTATCAAAGACTTCCGGATGCCTGATTCTTCCTATTTCAACCTGGTAATTTCCTGACGTATTTATAGGCATTGGATAAATATTATTTAATGGGTCGTCACAAACCTTTAACATCGGCTCATTACTTAGAACATCGCGATACTCGTCTAAGTTTACAGATTTTTGTGTTTCAACAGTGATATCTTCAGCATGGGATCTCTCAACAGGTACCCTCACACAGCCACTAGAAATTCTAACAAGATTATCGAGTCCTAAAATTTTTCTGGTTTCCCAGTCAGTCTTCATCTCCTCTTTTGTATATCCGTTGTCCTGAAATTTATCGATATGCGGAATAACATTATACGGCAGAGGATGTTGAAAGATTATATTTTCAGTTGTTTTGCCATCGAGATAATTTCTTGATTGTTCAAGCAATTCTCTTCTTCCGCCATTTCCTGCACCACTTGCAGATTGGTAAGTGGAGAAAATTATTCTTTCAATTCCAGCCATCTGATTTAAAATATGCAAGGGTATCGCTGCAATTGCAGTAGTGCAATTTGGATTTGCAACCAGCCTTGAGGCATTTCCCTGTAACAACTCCCCATTAATTTCCGGGACGATCAGGGGAATGTCAGCATCATACCTAAAAGCCGACGAATTATCTATAACATAACACCTAGAATCTTTTGCCCTTTGCCAGTTCTCCTTTGACCAATTCCCGCTAATCGCCCAAAGCGCTAAATCTAGCTTAGAGTAGTCAGCATTGTCTGCTTTCTGAACTATGATTTCACCGAAAGGGGTCGCCAGACTTTTTCCAGCAGATTTGCCTGCATACAGAAATAGCCCAGCTACAGGAAATTCCAAAGTACGAAGAACACTGATCATCTCTTGGCCTACTTCTCCAGTTGCCCCGAAAATACCAACATTTAATTTAGCCATATTATTGTAAATCAACTTTATTATTTAAAAATATTCTTTTTAAAGCCTAGGAGAGATGTACAAATCAAGAAAGGGCGGCTAGCGAGATTTGAACTCGCCCCAAGGGATCCACAGTCCCTTATGCTGCCAGACTACACCATAGCCGCCATCTTTTAGCAGGTAATATCGTGAGAACTTGGCGTTTATTTATATTTTTTGCTTAAATTAGCAGGGTATCAAATGTAAACTAAATTTTGTAATATTTATCTCAACAGAAAGGCAGTTGTAAGCAATCCAATTAACTTAGAACAGCATTACTTGAAAAAATCCAGCCAACCAAGGCACGGACGGCAACGAACTTGTGTTCAGTTGCCTGCTTCGCTGACCGCAACCCCATACTTAGTATGGGAACACGGTCAGCTACGCCCGGCCGTGGCTGGATGTTTTTTGCTGGTGCACATTTTCCTTCAAGTGCTGCAAGCAAGCCCGAAGGGCTGCTCAAACAAAAATTTTTCCATAGGCGCAATTCGGCAGGCACCTGCAGTGCCGTGTTTAAGCCGAATTGCTGCCAGTGGATGAAAAAATTTCAATTGCACCATGAAGAAAAGAGTACATTGTTAAATCATAGACAAAGTACGACTAATTGTAAAATATAAATTTATAACAGCAGAGTAACTCCAGCTATCAATATCAAAGCGATGATGATTATCGCGATTATCACAGCCTGCAGTATCCATGCAAGGAACGCCCTGATCCACCCAAGGCCGAATATGATCTTGTAGATGAAGAGCATCGCGATAAACGATACGATGCCGGCAAGCCACCCAAGCGTGCTGTTAAGGTAAGCTCCTATCAGTCCTACTATAAAATTGACAAGGATGACCTTGAGTATGCTCGACCTGCCCCCGAGTATCTTTACAGCCAGGTTTAGGGGTATGGCCGAGACAACGAGGACGACGATGAGGATTATTATGCTTGTAAGGCTCATAAAGGATAGGAATACATCCAGGATTTAAAAAATTATGCTAAATTTTAAATAGCAATAAGGATTCTTGGCATATACAATGGATAATATACTTTTTACCCAGGATATAATAGGCAAGGCAGGGCTGCTAAAAAAGCGGCTTGGAGAAGTGTTTGAGCATGGCGATAAGGTCGCAGTGAAGCTTCATTTCGGCGAAGCTGGGAACAAGACCAGCCTAAAGCCTGCATATGCAAAGGAGGTTGTCTCTGCACTGAAGCAGCTGGGCGCAAGACCTTTCCTGTTTGACAGCTCGACTGTATATGGCGGGATGAGGGGCAATCCGCGCGACCATAAGAAGAACGCTGCGATGCAGGGCTTTACTGAAGCCAGCATAGGCTGCCCGCTTGTGTTTTCTGACGATTACATAATAGTGAAGTCGAAGGACATGGATGTCGAGGTCTGCAAGCCGTTGGCAGATGCAGATGGCATGCTCGTCCTGACCCATGTCAAGGGCCATCCGTGCACAGGCTTCGGCGGAGCCATAAAAAACCTGGGCATGGGCGGTGTCACCAAGAAGAGCAAGGGTGAGATACATTTCAAGGCTGGTGTTGAGTATGTCGGGGGCTGTGAGGGCTGTAGGCTGTGCGAGCAGATATGCCCGGCTGATCTCAAGGTCGTCAATAACCAGCCCATAATCAACAACTGCTTCGGCTGCGATGCATGCGCTATGCACTGCCCGAACAGCGCTTTCAGGATAAGGGAAAAGCCGTTCGATGAGCTTATCTCCCAGGCAGCAGGGGCAGTGATAGAAGGCATGAAGAAAGTGTATTATATCAACGTGATCAAGAACATAACGAAGCATTGCGACTGCATGCCCGATCCCGGCAAGATCGTCATGCCTGATGTCGGCGTCCTTCTCGGCAGGGATATCGCTGCGATCGACAAGGCATCCTTTGACCAGGTAAATAAGAAGGCAGGCAGGGACATATTCAAGGAGATCCACCATAAGTCGCCTCTGCTGCACATCGAGCAGGCTGAAAAGCTGAATATGGGATCGATGGAATACAGGCTGACAGAGGTCTCCTGATGTTCATCGACATCCACTCACATCTGGATTATGAGCCGTTATTTAGCGAGATAGGCTCTGTTGTAAAGAATGCATCTTCCAGCGGGCTGAAGATAGTCGTGACAGCAGGCATCCATCCTGAGTCGAACAGGGCTGCGCTAAAGCTTGCAGCAGGTTATGATATTGTAAAGGCAACCCTTGGCCTTTATCCTGTCGATGCGCTCCAGAATGAGCTTGAGGAAAATGGCCAGGCAGGCACTTATTCTGTCGATGTTGACAAAGAGATCGCTTTTATCAGGGAAAACAGGGAAAAGATCGTTGCGATAGGCGAGATAGGCCTTGATTTCAAGACAGGGAAAGATAAGGATGAGCAGATAAAGCTCTTTAGGCAGATGCTTGACCTTGCGCTTGAGCTGGACAAGCCGGTGGTAATCCATTCAAGGAAAGCAGAATCAGATGCCCTTGATATACTTGATGATTACAAAGGCCTGAGGGTTATCCTGCATTGCTTCTCAGGCAAGAAAAAACTTGTTATCAAGGCGAGGGACAAGGGCTACTTCCTGACTGTGCCGACCAACGTCGTCAGGAGCCAGCAGTTCCAGGACATGATAAGGATGGTGCCTCTCAGGCAGCTGTTCTGCGAAACAGACTCGCCTTATTTAAGCCCGTTCAGGGAAAAGAGGAACGAGCCCGCATTTGTTGTCGAATCGTACAAAAAGATTGCTGAGATAAAGGGCATGGACATCTCAGAAGCGGCAAACATAATATACAACAACTGGCAAAGGGTATTCTGATGCAAAAGACCAGGCATTACTCCTACAGAACAGGCAGGCTTCCCAAGGGCTGCCGGCTATGCGTGCAGGGCAAAAAATCAGTGCTTTTCGTGACAGGCATATGCCCGATGGGATGCTTCTATTGCCCGATATCAGACAGGAAGAAAGGCAAAGATGTTGTTTACATAAACGAATGGCCGACAAGGAATATAAAAGACATGATAAAAGAGATACAGCTATGCTCATCAAAGGGCGTAGGTATCACAGGCGGGGACCCGTTGGCAAAGCTGGGCAGGACGACCAGGCTGATAAAACAGTTCAAGAAAAGGTTTGGTGCAAGTTTTCATATACATCTCTATACCCCGCTTGCGCTTGTCGATAAGGCCCGGCTGGGCAGGCTATATGATGCAGGGCTTGATGAGATTAGGTTTCATCCGGATATTGAAAACAGCAGGGACTGGGGCAGGATTGGGCTTGCCTCATCCTATGACTGGGATATAGGGGTTGAGATCCCGGCCATACCAGGCAGGGTTGTGCAGACAAAAAAGCTGGTGCGCTTCCTGCAGGGCAGGGTTGATTTTATAAACATCAACGAGCTGGAGGTTTCAGACACCAATGCCAGCAGGCTGATTGAAAAAGGCTTTAAGACAAAGGACAGGCTGTCTTATGGGGTCAGGGACTCAGAAAAAGCCGCATTGAAGCTCATGGGATACTGCGACAGGCTGGATATCAGGGCGCATTACTGCACATCAAGGCTTAAGGATGCTGTCCAGCTCAGGAAGAGGATTAAGAGAAGGGCAGCAAATGCCAGGAAGGCATATGACCTGGTTACAGCTGATGGCATGCTTGTAAGAGGAGCGATTTATTCCCGCCAGGATGCCGGGAAGCTTATAAAGGCATTAAAGGGCAGGTTCGGCATCCCTGCCAGGCTTCTCGGGCATGATGCAAAAAGACGCAGGATACTTACGTCAGCAGCTGTTATCAAGAGCCTCAGCAGGGAGCTTAAGGCCATGCATCTGAAAGTTGCGATCGTTGAGGAATACCCTACACATGACTGCCTCAATGTGGCCACTGTGTTTCTGTAGTATGGTCGTAACTGTGGAATTACAAAAAAACTTTATAAATGGCTGGATTGCTAGAATAATATATGAAAATCACCATAGATACGAGCCATGACTCAAAAGAGGAGATAAGAAAGGCAGTTGAGTTTCTCTCAAGGCTTCTGGAGATGCCTGCGCAGCATGATTCTGCTGATTTTAACGTGCCTGAGCAGGCTGGCAGCGCCATGCAGATGTTTGACACTGACAAGAAGGACAAGGAGAAGCCGAGCGTCCAGATGTACGATGTGTGAAAATGAGGGATAAGCTGGAAGAGGAGATATCCAGGGACGTCAAGGAGGAGAAAAAGGAGATAGAGTACATCGAGGAGCATATCGGAAGCATAAAAAACAGGCTCCTTGACCGGGTCCCGGATCATTTCTCAAGAAGGGATGTCATGAACGCCTTTTTCGGCGCACTTACGATAGGGCTGACCTTCATCCTAAAGGGAGGGACAGTCAAGACAGCGGTCGGCCTTGACCTGCCGCATACTGAGCTGATCATCGCCGCGACAATGTTTGTACTGTTCGCAGAGATATATTTTATCGGCTACAGCAGGGTGAGGAACAAGAGCCAGAGAAGGTTCGGCCAGTTCATGACCAAGAGGCTGCTCTGCCTTTACGGGATCACCCTGGTGATATCAATATCCCTTGTATACCTGTTCAACCTCAACAATAGTGAGCTTATCGGGTCGTTCTCTGACGTGTTGAAGGTGGTTTTTTTAGTGGCTTTCCCGTGCGCTATTGGGGCGGCTATACCCAGTTTGTTGAAACAGTTCTGAATGTAAGGTAAGTTTCTTGAGTATCTTAATGTTTATTTTTTCTTTGATAGTAAAGTATAAATTTTTCCATCTCACGGCAATGCAACGATTATTTTTTCTTGATGGTGCGAAAGAAATTTTTCCATCCACTGGCTGCTGGTCCGGCTTAAACACGGCGCTGAGGGTGGATATTTTCTTGATTGTGCTAAAGAAATCTTTTCATTCACTGGCAGCAATTCGGCTTAAACACGGCACTGAAGGTGCCTGCCGAACCAGCGCCAATGAAAAGATTTCTGTTAGAGCAGCCCTTCGGGCTGGCTTGTTGCACTTGAAGGAAAAGATTAACATCATTCAGAAAACATCAGAATTCCACTCATCTATGATTTATGGTCTAAGTG
>CAZPXC010000022.1:0-24492 GCA_964590935.1 uncultured Methanosarcinales archaeon | reverse complement strand
TATTCACTTATTGAAAAGATAATTGACAGGTACAAGCCACTCTGCCAGGATGATTTCTACAAGAACCTTGAAGAGATGCTTAAGATCAGGGTAGGCCAGACATTGCCGGATGATGCATATATGGATTCGATAAAGGCATTTGGTGAACAGGCATCAGCCATGTGCGCTGCAAGGATCCTGGGATTTGAATATGTGGATCCAAGAGAACTGTTTTTGGTATCCGGTGATTTCGGGAATGCAAAAATCTTAGGTCAATCCAGGGAAATGATCAGGGCCAGCCTGAAAGGCGATGGAAGGTTTGTCGTTCCGGGATTCTTTGGATATACGAGCGACGGTCATATTGCAACCTTCAAAAGAGGTGGCTCTGACCTTACAGGCTCGTATATCGCTGCAGAATTAGGCGCTGAGATATATGAGAACTTCACAGACAGGATTGTCCTGGCTGCGAACCCTGACATTGTCGTTGACCCTGCGCCGATATCTGAACTCACATTCAAGGAGATGAGAGACCTTTCATATTCAGGCTTTGACATATATCAGTCTGATGCCATCGAGCCTGTAGAAGAGGCCCGTATCCCTGTCCATATCAGGAAAACAAAGGATTACCCGAAAAATGGCACACTTGTTGTCTATGACAGGCTGAGCGATCCAAAGAAACCTATAGTAGGGGTAGCGTACAGGAACGGCTTCTGCTCATTTGAGGTAGAGCGCATAGGGCTGAATGATGAAGTCGGCATAGGTATGAGAATACTCAAGGTCTTTGCAGACATGGGCATATCTTATGAGTTTATGCCCAGCGCGATCGATGATATATCAGTCGTCCTTCGGGAAGACCAGCTGAAAAGCGGACAGATGATCAGCGATATCATCAACCAGTTGTATGATATTGCCGGAGAGCGCAGCACTGTAGAATTCAAGGAGCACCTGGGATGTCTTGTCGTAGCAGGAAAAGGCCTTAAGGGGCTGCGCGGTATCTCGGCAAGGGTTGACCTGGCCCTGGCAGATGCGGGTATAAACCTGAGCTTCAAGACCCAGGGCAGCAAAGAAAGGTGTATGGTGTTGATAATCTTTATGGCAGAGAGGCTGTAAATGCTGTCTATGACAAGTTCTTAAGATAGGCTGCCCCCGTTTTCCTCTTTTATCTTTCTTCTTGCCTTGTTCGCAAGTTTGTGCGCCTGGTGCAGGGGCTCAGGGAGCTTGTGCTCTCCCATGCACTTCGCGACTATCTCAGCAGCTGATTTTAAGGACATCTTGTTTCCCTGCGATATGAATATGGGCTTGGCCTGCTGTTTTGTCTTGAGCAGCATCCCGACAGTGTCCTTTCCGAGGATCACCTTGTCACCAGAGATTTCGCCGCAGAGTAGGCTCTTTGCAACGCCTATAGACGGCTTGTCCAGCGAGAGCCCGACATGGCTGGCCAGGCCCATCTTCCTCGGGTGCAGGATACCGTTCCCGTCAATTATCATTATGTCGGGATCGATCTCAAGCTCGTGGTATGTATCGATGATGATGGGTGCCTCCCTGTAGCTTAGAAATCCAGGGATATAAGGGAACCTTACAGTCTTGATCACATGCTTTGTCTCTCTTATCCTGAGGCTCTCGTAGTCCATAACAACGATAGCGCATACTATATACCTGCCTGTATATGCAACATCGCACCCTGCAACAGTGCTGATATCTGAAAAATCATCACTCAGTGCCACCTTTTTTGCCAGCATAAGCTGCTCTGACTTCAGCTTGTCAAGATCCATTCTGAAAACCTTTTTTTAGAGGTAATCAACCACTAATTTAAATATTTTATTGTTTTTCTTACTGATAAGTTACTACAATATGGTGGATGGTTCTTGCAGAAAAAATATGTAACAGCAATTGCGATGTTAAAACTCATATCTTATATGTATGGGCACCGAGCAGCTTTGCACCATGCCATTCAATTCCATAAAATCTGGGTTCAACATAAACCTGCTGGTCAAACGCGTTAGCCTCTTTCCAGAGCTTCTGGCGTTTTGCCCCTTTTCTGACAAGCTCATAAGGTGTCTGAAAGTGATGTATTATCTCTGATATAGGCTTACCCAGTGGTATTGGGGCTACGACCTGTCCGTCAGATACCCTGATCCACTGGCCTCATCCTGGGTGATCTCCTCAAGCTTTCGTGGTGCCATTATTGAACAACCTCTGGATCATCATCAACCCTGCAAAGCTCATATAATCCTTCCCTACTGGCAAAAAACAGTTTTGAAGCCGGATCTTCTTTCAGCCAGTAACAATCCTTATAATCCATACGCAATTCCTCACCCATCTGGATATCCTGGCCGGCAAATACCCACTTTCTAAAATAACCCTGATGACACCCCTGGACAATCTCAACATTAGGGCCATCAATGACTGAACCATCTGGCCTATAGAACTTTTCTCCTGTGCTTAAATGATTGATAAACCTGGTATCACCTCCAACTTTTGAAGCATCTATCCTCAACCTGTTAGGCTCAGGAACATGTGTTAACAACTTAAGAATAATGTTAACATCAGGATCCTCGTTAACAGGCGCTTTATATCCCTTCATCAAATATGCCATATCATAATGAGTTGGAGATTCACCTCTGATCCATCCGTCTGACAAAAATATAGGCAGGATTCCTTTCCAGCTTAAAAGTCCTGAATACTCCCCTATAAATGTCCCCTTTGAAATATCCTCACCAGCAAAAAGACCATATCCAAATTCATCTCCAATCCCAATAATAAAATTTTCAGGATATCTTGCCTTTCCTCGAACCATTACCTCCAAAGCACTCTCATTCATCGCTGTCTCTTCAGGAGTTGCATGCTCTTGAAAATATTTAACCTGGGAATCGGGGTCTAGTAGTTTGACAACCGGATGGGGGCCCAGCATAAGCATATGAGTGTAATGCACCCCCAGGCGCTCAAACAGCTCGTATCTTTCAAGAATGTCCCAACACCTGAATTCTTTTTTTACGATTTTAGGCTTACTATCTACCATAGAGGTCTGAAAAATTATATATTTTATAAATATTGTTATTTTAATCACTGTATAGTAATTAACAAACAAAAAATTTAAATACTATAACTGATAATGCATTATATATGGTAGCAAAAAGATTAGCACTTATTACAACTATATTGGCTATACTTTATAGCCCGAACAGTGCAATTCCATACACACATAAGGATGAAGTAGCAGATGCTACGAAAGACGTCTATTCAAGAATTTATTATGAAGAAGATATCGGCGGGGATCAATGGCTTGCTCCAGAAGTGACAAGAGCAATTGGTTGGGGGGGATTATGAAGATAGGGCAATACTGTTAATCGATGAGCTGAAAAACAAAGGAATAAATGCTGGATTTGCAGCTGGCAGAAGAAAAATAGACGGTAAATGGCGAGGGCATGCATGGACTGAATGGCAAGGATTAGATGGTATCGAATACGTCCTTGATGGAGGAAGAGTATATAAAAGAACATATTATCTCGAGAAGACTGGGTTTATCCCGTATACAAGAAGGCAATTACAGCCAAAAATTGATGAATTTGATGCAAATGCAGGCAGAAATATATTATAGGTTAGAATTCTTTTAAAATTTTTGCCCTAATATCATTTCTTATAAGCGAGCGTCAGTACAGCGCGCATCGCAACGATTAGGGATGCAGGGATGACAAATATTATCAGGTTGTTGAGCATCTTCTGCAGCGTGACGCCGATGACAGCAACACCGCTCAGGGCCGAGCCGCCCATGTTGGAGATTATTATGAGGGATACTGATGCGAGCAGGAAGGTCATGGCCTGGTCGCCTGAAACATTGAGGAACCCGACTATTATCCCCAGGGTTATAAGTGCGGATACAGCGCCCGGCGTGAGCTGGAAAAACCCAGAGCCTATGGCTATTATAACGCCAAAGATAAACGACCAGCTGCCGATCTTGGGCAGAAGCCATCTTTTTTTCCTTGCCATAGCTTCACAATGGAAGAACCTAGTATATTAATCTTTCCATTAAGAATATCATTTGTTCTGGAAGACAAGAAGGTCTTCTGTGGTGAGCTTCTCCCCTTTCTTAATCTTCTCATCCACCCTGTTCCTCTTCTCATCGAGGCTGAGCTTCTCCTTGAGCTCCTTGTCCTTCTTCTTCTTTATCTTGATGTTGTTGACCGTTCCCTTGAGCTCGCCAAGCTCCGGGAGCAGGACCTTGAGCTTTTCGCTGGTCTCTGTGAACTGTTTCTTGCATGCTGCAAATTTATCATATTCGCCCTTTTCCTTCTGCCTGAGCTCATCGATCTTCTTTGACAGCTCAAGCATCATCTCATGCTCTTTCTGTGAATCCTTCGCTGTCTTGCGTATGCTCTTTTTCAGCTCCTTTTCCCTGGTCTTCAGCTCGTCGATCCTGCCGGATATTTCATTCATCCTGTCGATGATCCTGTTGACATCACCGAACTGGGCTGCCTTTGCCCTCAGGTCCTTGATCTTCTTCATCAGCTTCTGCTCCTGGTCAAAAGAGATAACCTCTGTCTCGATCTTTGTCTCGATAGACTCTATCTGCCTCTTTATCATGACAGGGTCGCCCTTGATATTATGTTTTTTGAAGAAGTCAAGCTTTTCATTCTTCAGCTTCTTGCTCTCGGCAATGTTTTCCTTTATCTCGATGACGATCCTGCCCTTCTCAGCCTTGAGCTCTTTTACCTGGGCTGTAAGGCTGTTTCTCTTTTTCTTGATCTCCCTTATCTGATCTACCAGGCTGCGAATCTCTTTGGCTGTCTTGTCTTTCTCGGCAAAAAGTCTCTCTTTCTCCTCGTTCAGCTGGTTGAGTATAGACCTAAGTTCAGAAATATCTTTCTTCTTTTTCTCAAAGTCATTGAAGATCTTCTTGTTTTCATCTGGCATGTCCATTCACACATAAAATTGTCAATCGAAAACTGACCACCCCTGGTGAAACACAGGAGGCATGTTCGCACTGTGTGCTCGGGTCAGTTTTCTCAGACCCTGATAATTCCACTCAACTAGACCACCTGTCTTAGACCTGTGGAATTATCAGATTAAAAAAAATTTAACCAAACAATGCTCCAAGCCCGGCAGCTGCCTGCTCCTGATCCTTCTTCTCCGCAGCCTCATCCTTCTCCGGCTTTGCCTCTTTCTTCTTCTCCTCACCAGCCTCTGGCTTGGATTCTGCAGCTGGCTGCATAGCAGGTGCTGAAACAACTGTCTCCTTTATAGCCTTGTCAATATCAACGCCGTCAAGAGCAGCGACAAGTGCCTTTACCCTTGCCTGGTCGACCTTGACACCGGCTGCCTCAAGAACCTTTGTGACTGCAGCCTCATCAATCTTCTGCCCAGCTTTATTCAATAACATCGCAGCGTATACGTATTCCATTTTGTATCAATCCTCCTTGAGTATTATTCATCATCATGCCCTTTTTCAGGGACGGGTTCTGCCTTTTTCTCAGCCTCTGGCTCTGCCTTGGGCTCTTCCTTCGACTCTTCTTTCGCGTCTGCCTTCGGTTCAGCTTTTGATTCACCCTCAGGTACTGCCTCTTTCTCGGCCTCAGGCTCTGTCTTTTGCTCCTTTTTTGGCTCTGCTTTGGATTCTTCCTTTGCCGGTAGGTCAATCCCTGAGCCAAGAGCCTGCATCTCTGACTCTGCTCTTGCAAGCAGCTCGATTACCACCTCATCAGCAACAATGCTTTCAGATAATGCAAGAGCCTTTGCATCACTATGCGCTTTTTGTATAAGCAAGCTTATTGTGTCTGCGGTTGCATACCCTATGCTTAGTGCAAGGCTGAATGACTCTGATGCAGCCCTGGCAACATTGTTGATATATTCGCCCACATCAATCTTCAGCACGTCACTTGTGAATACAAGGCCGTTCTCGTACAGTGCGACAAGGTTCAGGCCTATCTCCATCGGCTCGATGCCAAGCCTGCTGAGGATGCTTGCAACATTGGGCTTTATCTCCTCGCCCTCCTTTACGACGACGACAGGCTCCTTTATCGCCACCTTGCCGTCCTCGATGCCTGTCTTTATCCTCAATGCACCAAGCTCGCCGATCACAGGCCCGGGCGAGAAAGGTGTGGGCCCTGCAGGAACGACAATGTCCTTTGTGGCCTTCTGGCCCGGCTTTGCCGGTGCGCTTGACTTGTTCTCATCAAGCATCTTTGCCAATGCAAACGGGTTGTTTTTAGTAAATATCAGCGCAGGCATCCCCCTGAGATGGGTAGAAAGCTCCTCTATGCCCTTCCTGCTCTCCTTTGCCTTCTCGAACATTATCCTCATCAGCCGCTTCTTGGTCATCTTTATGAGAACCACGCCTGTAAGCTGCGCCCTCATCTTCTGCAGCTGCTTTGTGGGCATGTTTTCGACGTCCACAATACCGACTATCGGGTACTCCTTGATAATCTTGACGAAACCATCGACGATGCTCTTCTTCTTCTCAGGAACTGCCCGCTTCATTTTATATCAACTACCTTCCCCATTGTCGTTTTTACCATTATCCTGCTGATATTGTTTTCGTGATTAGGAAGGGTATGCACAAGCTGGTTGTATATGGACATTATGTTGTCCGCAATCTGCTCGTCCTTCATGTCTTCCCTGCCCACAGAGCACTGGACTACAGGCAGCAATCTCGCCTTCACCCTCACTGTCTTCTGCAGCCTGTCATTCAGAGGTTTAAGGTTCGCTTTTTGCGGCACGACGCAGCCAGCTTTCGGGTTCGGCATCTTTCCCCTCGTACCCAGTATCTTGCCGAATGCTGCCGCAACCTTGGCCATAATGTTTGCCTGTGCTATGAAATAATCATGCTCGCTTGCCAGCTTTTTCGCTGCTTTCTTATCCTTGTACTTTCCGAACTCATCGGGTGTTATCACAGTATCGACAGCCTTTATGGCATCCTCTTTCATCTCATCGCCCACAAATGCCGCAATCTTCAGCTTCTTCCCTGTGTCATTGTGCAGATGGGCGTAGAAATCTACCTGCTGGTCCGGCTTTTTCAGATCAAGGGAAACAAGGTTTATTATCAGATCGATGCTCTGGTTGAATTTCCGCTTCTTCTGTTCCCTTACCTTTTTAAGCGCTTCTAGTGTCTTTTTCTCATCCATGATAAGATCCTCCTATTCATGAAGAATAGTGATAACGGTTTTTGCAGAAGAAAACAGCAACTGTTTATAAATTTAATTGTTCAGGAGGTGTATTTTGCACTTATCTCGCCAAAATCACAGCTCTTGCATGTCGGGTCGAGGCTTATCCAGCCCTCGCTATCCAGGTATTTCCGCGGCGCATCATCAAGATGTATCTTTATATAGACATGCCCTGGCACAGGGACGAATTTTGCAGGTATGCCTATTGCAAGCATGAGATTTAGAAGGAGGACAGCATGGTCATCGCAGTCCCCTCCCCTTGTTACCAGCATCTCCCTTGCTGACTGGACATACTCATCATATTCCGAGACATAGTCAAACCTGTCCCTGACAAAGTAGTACTCTGCCTTTGCCTGGCAGATCTTGCTCGAGTCGCAGCCGTATGTTGCGATGAATGTTGCAGCCTGCTTTATCACAGGGTCGTCAGGACTGATGAAGAGGTTGAAGTCATCCCTGCTCTTGGTTATGTTGGTGTCAAGGGTAATCTTGCCTGATATTACCTTGTCTATTTCCGGGATCGCGCTTGGCTGAGGGTCATCCTTGACATAGTAATATGGAAAAAGCCCGAAGACCATCAGTGCTACTATGAGCAGGGCGATTAAGTAAAAAAGATAGTGCCTCGCCCAGTGGGATTCCTCTCCCTGGACGGGTTTATCATGGCTTTCTTCCTTGTCCATATATTTCTGATAATCATATTGCTTTATTAAATATTGCTATAATTGCTGTTTTATTATATTAAGATTTCATTTGCATCAAGATAATGGTAAATTATACATAAATGATAAACAGAGCTCTAAGAACCTAACATATCAATAAATATCAAAAAAGAATAAAATCAAACTCCGACCTGAGCTTCTGTAAGGCCTTTCCTGTCCCTTATCTGCTTGATGACCTTTATCTGCAGCTCATCAGGCATCCTCTGGAAGGTCTGGTCTACTAGTGAAGATGTGCCCCTGCCACCTGTTCTGCTGCGCAGATCGTTGCTGAGCCCGAATGTCTCTGCAACAGGCAGCTTTCCTTTTATCTGGACACGGCCGCTGTCCTGGTTTACCTCAAGAAGCTGGCCCCTCTTGTTGGATATCATTTTGGATATCTCACCCAAATACTCCTCAGGAGCCTCGAAAAGAAGGGTCTGGACCGGCTCAAACAGGATAGGGTTGCCTGTCATGATGGCTGACCTTATACCTTCCCTGACAGCAGGATAAAGCTGCGCCGGGCCTCTGTGGATCGCGTCCTCATGAAGCTTGCAGTCTGTAAGCGTCACCTTCATCTTGAAGCATGGCTCATGCGCTATAGGGCCCTGTCTCATGACATCTTCGAACATGTCCATGACCATCTCAATGATCTCGCCGATATGCACTATCCCCCTTGTTCCGTCCATGAGGAGATTGCCGTTGTAGACATCCTTGATCTTCAGCGCATCCTTTGAGTTCATGCCGAGCTCGACAAGCTTGTCCCTGAGAACAAGGTCTTTCTTCTTGATCCTTCCTTCAGGGATGTCACCGTCCTTGATAGCCTTTGATATCTCCTCGCTCAGTGGCTCGACCCTGAAAAATAGGTGGTTATGCTTGTTCGGCGATTTTCCCGTCCCCTCTTCTGATGGTTTTGTTATTGCCTCCCTGTATACGACGATAGGGTTGCCTGTCTTTATGTCGATCTTCTTCTCAGTCTTTATCCTGTTCTCGATTATCTCGAGATGGAGCTCGCCCATGCCATGCATAAGGTGCTCACCTGTCTCCTCGTTGAGCTCAATCACGATGGACGGATCCTCTTTCTGCACAATCTTGAGCACATCTATAAGCTTCGGAAGGTCACTTGGCCTGGCTGCCTCGACAGCCTTGGTGACCACAGGTTCAAAGATATGCGTAAGCTTCTCAAACGGCTCGGTCGGGTTTAGTGTTACTGTCTCGCCAGGAGCAGCTTTCAGCCCTGCAACGCCGATTATGTTACCGGCAGGGACACCATCCACTATCTCCCTTTTCGCACCATTGTATATGTATATCTGCTGAACCCTCAAGTTCTGCTTTGCAAGGTTGAGGTAGACAGATATGCCCCTTTTCATGGTCCCGGAAAACAGCCTGCCTGAGGATATCTCACCTGCCTGCGGGTCAACAACCACCTTTGTTATGACGAAGAACAGCGGGCCGTTGGGATTGCAATTAATTAATGCCTTTCCCTCCTCGCTCTCATGGTCACCTCGCCATAGCTTCTCTATCCTGTACTTCTGCGCCGCTATGGGGCTTGGAAGATGCCTAACGACCATGTTAAGGACGACCTTGTGCAAAGGAGCCTTCCTGGCAAGCTCTTTCCTCTTCTCATCATCCTTGGAATCATACGCATCAATGATATCCTTGAAGGTTATGCCGGACTTCTGCATAAATGGTATCGATAGCGCCCAGTTGTGGAATGCAGAGCCGAAGCCTACTGAACCCTCCTGAACATTGACCACCCATTTGTCCTCGAACCCCTTCGGCGATATAGAGCGTATGAACTTGTTCACATTGTTTATAGTCTGGATGAACTTCTCCTGCATCTGTTCAGGGGAAAGCTGTAGCTCTTTTATCAGCCTGTCCACCTTGTTCATGAATAGTATGGGCTTGACCCTCTCGCGCAGGGCCTGCCTAAGGACGGTCTCTGTCTGCGGCATTATCCCTTCGACAGCATCGATCAGCACGAGTGCGCCGTCGACTGCCCGCATGGCCCTTGTAACGTCGCCGCCGAAATCTACGTGGCCGGGCGTGTCTATAAGGTTGATGAGGTATTCCCTTCCGTCGACATCATGCACCATGTTCACGTTTGCAGAATCGATGGTTATGCCCCTGGTCTGCTCATCCTCGTGGAAGTCAAGGGCGCATGCCTTACCAGCAAGCTCTTCTGACATCATCCCTGCGCCGAACAGCAGGTTGTCGCTGAGTGTTGTCTTTCCATGATCTATATGAGCGCAGATACCAATATTTCGTATCTGCTCCGGATGCTTCATGAGCCTTGTTACCCTGTCAACCATCTTCTCTGCCATCTTAATTCCTCCTAAAAAACATGATCCTCATGGTTTATCTTGTACTTGAACAGCTCCTGCTTCGTGAACCAGAGTGATATCTCCTTTTCTGCGTCCTTCTTGCTGCCTGACGCATGGATGAGGTTCATTATCGCCTTGCCCTTGTTGTCAGTGTAGCTGTATGAATGGTGGGCAAAATCACCCCTTATGGTCCCGGGCGGCGCAGTATGCGGCTCGGTGCTGCCAACGATCTTCCTTACTGCATCGACAGCGCCTACGCCCTCAAGCACCATTGCCACGACCGGGCCTGACATGATGAATTTCTCCAGCCCTTTGTAAAAGGGCTTTTCGACATGGTCAGCATAATGCTTTCTGGAAAAGTCCTTGTCGACCCAGACCATCTTCATGCCTATGATCTTGAGCCCTGCCTTCTCAAACCTTGAGACGCATTCGCCTACGAGACTGCGTTTGACCCCGTCGGGTTTTATTGCAACAAACGTGTGTTCGATCATCTTCGTGCACCCCATCTCGGGTTCTTCCTTTTCAGCTTGATCATGTTCTTCTCGCATTTTGAGGAGCAGAAGTTCAGCTTCCTGCCCTCTTTTGTCACGAATATCTTGCCTGTGGCCTTTGGAATGTCCTTCCCGCAAAAACTGCAACGCGCCATTTTAGCTGGTTCCCCTGTCTGCCTTGGTCAGCTGCCTTGCCTCGATCTCTGTCTCGCGCAGCATCAATATGTCGCCCTTCTGGACAGGGCCCTTTACATTTCGCCTCAATATCTTGTTCTTGTCATAGCCGTCGAGTATGCGGCATCTCACCTGGGTTGCCTCGCCCCTTGAGCCGGTCCTGCCGATTATCTCCTCGACCCTGGCCGGAGACGCATACGAGAAATGTATCCCGCCTTTCTTTCCTGAGTCATCCCCAGGCCTCTTTCCCCTAAACTGTCTTTGATCTGGACTCATTTTTCATCCTTTGAAATGCTCTTTATGAATGCTTTTGCCTCGCCTTCCTGAACTATGGCTATTGCGGATGTCGAGACGCTGAGCCCTGCTGCAGCGCCCAGCTCTTCCTTGCTCGGCACTTCCTGGCATGGTATGCCCTTCTCCTTTGCCAGAAGCGGTATGTGCATGGTTATCTCCGGCGGTGAGACATCCTTTGCATAGAGCACAAGCTTGGCCTCGCCCTTCTCAAGGCTCTTCGTGACCTCGTTCGTGCCCTTCCTTATCTTTCCTGTGGCCTTCGCCACCTCGACAGCCTCATAAAATTTTTCTGTTTCTTTATCAGCCATTATAACAACCTCCAAACCTTGCCAGAGGTAAAAAGAACTTTCTTACCTCTCTCCGGCCCATGCGGGCCATCATAAATCACAGGTATTTTTGCTTGGAGAAAGAGATTGTTTTTAAATGTTTTCATTGATAATGGCCTGCTGCAAAAGCTAGATATCAATATTTTTTGCCTCGCGGGCATGCTGCTCGATGAATATCTTCCTCGGCTCGACCTGGTCGCCCATAAGGACAGTGAACATCTGGTCAGCTTTCACAACATCCTCGATGGTTATCTGCTTGAGCCTCCTGTTTTCCGGCTTCAGTGTTGTCACCCAGAGCTGGTCAGGGTTCATCTCACCCAGTCCCTTGTATCTTGAGACTACGGACCCTTCCTTTCCGATCTTCTTGACAAGGTTGAAAAGATCGGTGTCGTTGTAGATATAAAATGCCTCTTTTCCTTTTTTCACCCTGTACAGAGGAGGCTGGGCAAGATAAAGGTGCCCCTTCTCAATTAATTGGGTCAGATAGCGGTAGAAAAACGTGAGCAGGAGGCATGCTATATGCTGGCCGTCGACATCTGCATCAGTCATTATTATTATCTTGTGATATCGCAGCCTTTCGATATTAAAATCCGTGCCGATACCTGTCCCGAGTGCTGAGATCATGGTAACAATCTCATTGTTCATGAGAATCTTGTTGAGGCGGGTCTTTTCAACGTTCAGTATCTTACCCTTGAGTGGTAGTATGGCTTGGAAGTGCCTGTTCCTTCCCTGTTTTGCAGAGCCGCCTGCTGAATCGCCCTCGACGATGAATATCTCGCTCTTTACAGGGTCTTTTTCAGCGCAGTCAGCAAGCTTGCCTGGCAGGCTCGAGCTGCCGAGAACAGACTTTCTCCTGGTGAGCTCCCTCGCCTTCCTTGCCGCCTCCCTGGCCTGGGCAGCACCTATGAGCTTTCCGACTATTGCTTTAGCTTCCCTGGGATTCTCCTCAAGATACCTGCCAAGCTCTGTAGTTATGACAGAATCGACTATGCCCTTAATCTCACTGTTTCCCAGCTTTGCCTTGGTCTGTCCCTCGAACTGCGGATTGGGCAGCTTGACAGAGATGACAGCAGACATGCCCTCGCGCACATCATCGCTCGTGAGCTTGATCTCTTTTAGCATGTTGTTCTTCTCTGCATAGCTGTTCATGAGCCTTGTCATCGCGGTCCGAAAACCAGAAAGATGCGTGCCGCCGTCGACTGTATTTATATTGTTGGCAAATGAGAACACCTTCTCCCTGTAGCTGTCATTGTACTGGAGCGCAATCTCTACCAGGACATTGCCCTTCGCCTTCTCGAAGTATATCGCATCGTGCAGCACTGTCTGGTTCTTGTTGAGGTATTCCACAAATGACTTTATGCCGCCGTCATACTTGAACTCATTCTCCCTATTATCGCGCAAATCCTTGATCGTTATCTTGACCCCCTTGTTGAGGAAGGCAAGCTCCCTGAGCCTTGCTACAACAGTGTCATAGTGGAAATCTGTAGTCTCGAATATTTCCCTGTCAGGCCTAAACTTTACAAGCGTGCCTGTATCACCTGACTCACCGACAACCTTAAGCTTGCTAACAGGTATGCCCTTCTCGTACTTCTGGTAATATATCTTGTTGTTCTTCCTTATCTGGACCTCAAGAACAGAGGAGAGGGCATTTACTACGCTCACGCCCACGCCGTGGAGGCCGCCCGAGACCTTGTAGACGTTCTGGTCAAACTTGCCCCCTGCATGGAGCCTTGTCAACACCACCTGTACAGCAGGTATCTTCAGTTTCTCATGCATATCCACAGGGATGCCCCTGCCGTTATCTATTACTGTTACGCTGCTGTCCTCATGGAGTATCACATCTATCTCTGTGCAGTAGCCGACGAGCGCCTCGTCTATGGAATTGTCTACCAGCTCGTATATGAGGTGATGCAGCCCGTTGAACGAGGTATCGCCTACATACATGCCCGGCCTTTTCCTTACAGCCTCAAGCCCCCCGAGGACCTGGATGTGCTTTGCGTCATACGATTCCTTTTCCATTTTGGATAACAAGCCTTTTCCGACGCTAAACACAAATGCAGGGGGTTTTATAAGCCTTTCGCTTTATCAGCCTTGTTCTGTGACCTGGCTGCTGCTGCCATAAAACAACCCTTATTATAAATGGCAAAATACCCATATAAATGGCAAAATTTAAATACAAATAAGACATCAGCACGCAGAACAATGAAAAAGAAAGTCCTGATAGTGGATGATGAATACACCATAAGAGAGCTAGTAGACCTCACGCTGACGCCTGACTATGAGATAATAAAGGCGAACAACGGGAAAGAGGCTCTTGAGAAAGTGAAAGAGAGCCCGAACCTTATCATACTTGACATCATGATGCCCAAGATGGACGGATACGAGGTATGCTCAAAGCTCAAGTCTGACAGGAAGACAAAGAACATCCCCATAATCATGCTCACTGCAAAGCACAGCATAGACGACCTGAAAGAAGCGCTAAGGAATGATGTTGATGAATACATAACCAAGCCATTTGAGCCCGAGTTCCTCAAGAAGAGGGTGGACTCTTATTTCGATTCAGGATCGAAGAAGAAGATAGAGAAGAAGCTTTTCCAGTTCGGCAAATCCCTTCATTATATTAAGGAGAGAGACGACATCCCCAGTTAGAGTATCTTGTTGTCATTTATATACATACCAAACCTGCATTCGAGAAATTCTGCCGCCTTCTGCGCCATGAGCATACGCTTCATGAATATCTCAAAGTATTCCATGACAGAGCTGACCTCTGTGTTTATGGCAAGCTTCAGGACAATAGACTTGTTCTCAGGGGTCACCTCCAGGAAGGACTTGTCCACTGCCCAGTTTACCCTGTCATGGATATCCATCTTGATATCGGCTGTCTTCCTTACCCTGGACTTGTGCACATCTGTCTTGTCCGCTATTATCAGCGCCGCTGCTATGAAGCTTATGGGCTTGCCCTCTTCCTCATGATGGTTGCCTATTGCCCCGCATATGTCCATGATGTCGTTCATGCTGAAATTCAGCTCATTGAGAAGGTCATATACGATAACTGCGCCTGTCTGGGCATGGTTGACCCTGTTGATGGCATTGCCTATATCATGCAGATAGCCCGCTATCTCTACAAGCTTCTGCTCCCTTACAGAGTAATCCAGCCTCTCCAGGATATTGTGCGCAATGTGCGATACCAGCTCAGCATGCCTCGTGCCGTGCTCTGTATAGCCTATCTTCTCTATAAACTCATCTGTCTTGGCCAGAAGTACCTTAACCTTGGGATTTTCCTTTATGTGCTGCATTCTGCCTCTTTTTTAATACTGACTAACTCATGGTTATTAAATGTTTTGGCTTTTGCGGCTCCATCATAAAAGCAAGGCCCTATGTCATTCTATAATCTCTGCAATACACCATCTGAGAAATAATAGATATCTTCCATCTTGTATCCGAATGAGCCATCCATGCTTTTGATATGGGGCTCAAAGGTGAAAAGCCTGTCCCCTAAGCATGCTGTGCAGCCATCCTCAATATATTCTCTGTCATCCTTATCCTTCTCGATGCTGTGACCGAGGTTTCCCTTAAAATCCAGGTTGACAAACCCCAGCATTCTTATTGTTTCATTCATTATCTGGTATAAGTGCCCAAATGTCATCTCAGGAGTGGCAATCTCCTTTAGCCATCTATGCAATTCCTTTTCAATACCAACTCCGTCAAGAAGTTCCTTCACTGTATCTGAATGATATGACAGTCTCTTAAGGACTACCTCTCCCTCCCCTATTACGAACGACCTTGCGAAATCGCCCCAATAGGAACCGATCTCAGGGGCAAGGTCCACTGTAACCAGGTCATCAATACCTACCCTATTACCAGACGGCCTGTATTCTTTTCCAGATACAGACAATGTTGTTCTCTTACCGACCAAAACAATGGACCCTACATCATGGTACCAAAATGAGGTTATCCCGCTTTTATTCATGAACTCATCTGCTGCATGATATATGTCTGATTCACTTTTTCCTTCTCTGATAAAGCTGCTCAGATAAACTATGGTCTTCTGCGCGATTCTCTGAACTCTCTGGTATTCTCTTAATTCCTGAGCATCCGGATGAAAAACTCCTGGCAGCATTACCCATCACCTTCCTGTACAGTGTGATGCACAAGGAAGCATTCCCTGTGGTCCTTTATCTGGGTGAACCTTGACAGCTTTGCCTTTATAACATCGATCCTCTGCTTTTTGGGCAAGATCTCCTCATAATCCACCTTCACGAACTCTATCCTGCTGTAGAACGCATGCTTTGCAAGGTCTGAGAGGATGTACCTCTCTGATATCTCATAAGTGTCCCCATTCTTTATAAGGTATCCTTTTTCAGCCAGGGAGCCCAGCACTCCGGCAGCGTCGAGGCTGCTCCCTGTCTTCTTGATAAGCTCATCCGATGTAAACCTCTTCAGCCTGAACGCGGTTTCGAGAATCTTCAACTCTTCTCTGGCCAGGCTGCTCAGCTCCGGCAAAAAGGCTGATCTGATCTTTATGCCTTCGATATCCTGCACAATGCTGCCGTTCACCATCTCGATGAGCAGGTTAAACTCCCTGCTCTTGCTCTCGCACAAGAACAGCTCGCACGGGATAAGCACAGTCTTCACTGTGACATCCTTCTCTGACATAAGCCTGATGTCCTTCGGCGTTATCTTGGGCCTTATCACCGGCATCAGCTTCTTGTCCTTGAAGTCTTTCAGGTCGTCGAAAAACTTCTCCTCTTCCTCCTGCATGCCCAGGATGTCCACTGCCTCGCCGCCATGCCTGGTCTTCCTCGGCCTTATGCTCACAAGAAGCGGCATGTCCACGATGCCTGTTATGAGGGCTGTTCCCACAGGCAGGTTCTTTATCTCGTTTTCGCTCTCCCATGTTATGCCCTCGACAGAGTTGCTTATCGCCTTGAGGTCGTTGGGGTTTGTTATCTTGAGTATTATCTGGGTCGTACACTGGCTGAGCACAGTCTTCTGGACTATGGCCGGCCGCTGGCTCACGACACACAATCCGAGCCCGAACTTCCTGCCCTCTGATGCTATAGTCTTCACGACCTTAGATGATATCGCCTCGCTAAAGCCCTTTTCAGGGACAAAATTATGCGCCTCCTCCATCACGAGGAAAAAAGGCGGGAGCTTGCCCAGCTTCCGTTCATGGAAAAGGTCCCTTAGCAGCTTGTAGACTATTATCTCCTGCACAGCAGGGTCAATGCCCTTGAGGTTGACGATGGAGCATCTGCCTGACTGCACTATCTCGTTTAACGAGGTCGGATTAGCAGAGAAAATCCCAAGCTTCTTTAAGTATTCAATTATGTTTATAAGGTTCCATTTCTGGTTGTTCTCGCTTGCCTGCAGCCCCAGGATAAGGCTGTCAAATGTCAGGGAATCAAGGTCTTTTATGGTGCTGAAGAGAAGCGCAGACTGGCTGTTGGAAAGCCTTGTCGGCAGAAGGTCAATAAGCTCATCCGATGTCATGTTCTCGTTAAGCTGCAACGGCCTTTGCCCTGGATCAATGCTGGTATCGCCGTATACCACTATCTTCCGCGCATACGACTTCGGCTTGATATTGTACTGATCCATGAGCTTGATATCGTTCTTGTTCTCGTTTTCCTGTTTCAGGGTCACGTATTCGCCATGCGGGTCTATTATCAGCAGAGGCACGTTCTTCTCCATGATCTCCTCAAGCAGGACGCCGACGGAATAGGACTTGCCTGAGCCGGATTTGGCAAGGACCGCAACATGCCTTGTCAGAAGCTTGTTCAGGTCGATATAGACTGGGATATGCGTGCCCTCGAGAAGGCCGATGTATGCACCTTTCTTATGCTCATCGAGCATGACTATCTTCTTTATGAACTCCTCCTCAGCTTTCAGTACCTCTGTCCCGACATCAAAGGGGCTCCTTGCCTGCCTTATCCTGCCCCTGCTGTCCTTGTATCCTATGACTATGCACCTGGCTATTATCCTGTCGCTCGTCTTTTCCAGCTCAACGACCTGACAGAGAACATAATCATAGCTCTTATGATAGACCTGACAGTAGTCAAACTTCCGGGTCTCGTTCTCAACAAGAAACTCGAACCTGGACGTGGTTACCTTCCCGATGATCCTTCCCAGTATTGTTTTTATCACCTGTTCTGCAGCTTACTGCTGAGAAAACCAGGATGATTTATAAAATTTTGTTCGTAATAGCACAATAATAGTTCAAGACAAAACATGCTTTCAGATGAAGCCACAATAAGAGCAAAATTTAAATAGGTATACCTTGACAAGAAATATCATATGCCAAAAAAAAGGGGAAAGAAGAAGGCAGACTCAGATTCTGAAGAACTACAACAAGAGGTATCGTTTGATGAAAAAGCGCTGATAAACGATGTCCTGGACACTGAGGAATCCATGATTGACTATGGTCCTACTAAAAAGACAAAAAAGCCTGTAAAGAAAAGAAAGCCGAAAAAAGCCAAGAAGTCAAAGAAAGGACTGGACAGCATTGTTGAAGGTGAAGCCCTGACTGGGGGTGCAAATAAGCCTGTAGAAAAGGATGAAATAAAGCCCTTAAAAACAGGTGGAAAAGCAGCTAAGACAGAAGAGCCGAAAGCAGAACTGAAACCAAAGTTTCAGAAAGAAGAGGAGCAGCAAGAGGAGATAAGGGACCTAAGAAAACTAAAGAACGTACTTGATGCTGCCAGGACAAGACGCTTTAGCAGGCACAAACATACAGAAACCAAGGCAGCCAAACCGCCTGTCAAGACAACATCAATTCCAGAAGAAAGAGAAATAAAAGAATTATTCCAGGAGAAGACCAAGGAACCTGTCCCAGAACTATACAAAGAGAAAAGCATGGCTGAGCTTGCTCCTGCCCAAAAAAAATTACATCCCGAGCCTTTCAGGTTCTTTGAGCAGGATGACGTCTCGCACAAATGGGAGCTGGAAAAGGCTATGTACAATTACCCGAAAGTGCATAAGCGAAGAGTCCTAAAGCTTACCTTAATCACGTTGCTTCTTGCAGTTTTGTTTGCTTTTATTTTGCTGAAAAGCGGTTTCTTTGAGCCGGATGCGATGCACAATATTCCACAGACCTCCAACGAACCAACCCTGCTGTACAAGACGATACTTATAAACAGGACAATCAATGAGAGCAAACCTATCAACATCTCATTTGACAGAGACCTGGAAAGAAGAGGCTACATGGAAGGTGATATCTCGCTGATCGGATTCCTCAGGTACGACCTCCAGAGGATACCCGGAGCAGGGATATCAAGGCATGTCTACTCCATTGTCGATGACTATAATATGTCTATAGTCCTATCAGATCTTAATGACCAACAGGAGCAGCTCTTTACGAGAGAAGAGACGACGACTGCCCTTTTCAATGTCTCAGGGACAATGAGGACTGTAAACAACCAGCTTCAGCTGAGAGTTGAAAGCATATCCCATGCAGAGAGGCCGGCAGAGACTGTCTCAAGGATCGTCACAGAGGAGAAAAAGGTACTGGCTTCATGATAAGGACTGCAAGAGAATATTCTTATAAGAAAATTCATCATATATAGATTCTGATAATAAACATCGTGATGGCTGCAGCAAGAGGAATAATGATATTGTCGTCGATAGGTTCCCTGCCAAATCTCAGTTCAAGGGCCTCCAGGGTCATGGCCACAGCAGATGCTAGCACAGCCTCGAGAACAGAGACAAAGAGCATCGCGCCGAGGCTGGCGATGATCATCCCGAACACTGTCGCCTCGAGAAGCTTTCCCGTCGACATAGGGATCCTTGTCTTTTTAAGGCGTGTTGTCGATTTAAGGCGTATGCCTATCAATGCTGTGAATGAGTCTCCCAGGGCAAGAATCAGTATCGATGCATAGACAATGTGATTGTCCCCGCCTGAAAAAAGAAGAATGAGCAGGAAAATCCCTAAGAGATAGTTAACAGCCCCTTTTCCAGGAAACTTCTCTCCCGGCCTGTCGAACTTATCAAGGCACCAGCCGATCAACGGCAGCCTGTGCTTTATAGAGGCAAGGGACAGGAGCAGCCCGATGACCAGCGCTACAATGAGCACAGGTATGTTGAGTATCCCTTTTGAGATGAGGATTATCACCAGTATCCCTGTAAAGATATGGATCGTCTTTCTTCTAAACTCTAGCTTATGGGGCATTTTACGGGAAGATGCTGTGCCTTTTTTTGAGATATACCATAGCCTTGCCGATGCAGTACCCGAGGAGGGCTCCGGCGACGACATCGCTTAGGAAATGGACCCTGAGATAGAGCCTGCTTAAAGCGACAAATACAGCGAACAGGATCCAGAACCATTTAAGCGCAGGGTATTCTGCATCAAGGATGGGTACGACAGAGAATGATACCGCAGCATGTGTGCTGGGGAACGAGTAATCCCTAAAACCAAGGATGCTCATGGCTTCGCCAGGCCTTTCCCTGAGGACGATGAACTTGAGGATGTATGAAAAGATAACAGCAAGGACAAACGAGCACCACATGGGGATTATCCAGTCCCTCTTGTTCTCTTCCCACATAAACAGAGAGGTCATGATAAGCAGCACAAACACCAGCGAAAGGGCATAGCTGACCCAGTCGAAGAGGTAGCTCAGGGCAGGGTTCTGGATATGCGCTGAATATGAAAGAACAATATTGTCCAATGGAAAGCTTGCAAACAGGAACAAGACACCGAAAGCAAGTATCAGGAGGGTTATTTTCTGTTCTTTTGTCAGGACTATCTTCATTTTTTACCTTCACTGTCTTTTTGCATGTGACAAACCATGTCCCTGAGGGAAAAATCCACAGGAAGTATAATGGCAAACACATTAAAATACTTTTCTATATTGCTGCTCTGATTCACCTGATAATCCTGGCTGAGCCTGTCTTCCCGGCAATATACTGGCCTTTCAGGAGATGGCCCACCAGCCCTGCTGGATTTCTGAACCTCCTCTTTAATTTTACATACAGGCGACCTTTGGCAACGAAGCTGCCCTTGTATTTCTCCCTGAACCTTTTTGCATCCTCTCCTGCATTCAATGGCGGCCCATCATGTATCTTTTCCTCATCAAGCAGCCTGTCGGGCAGTATGTACCAGAAGATCGCTTTTTTCCCTTTCTGCCACTGCCATCCTGAATCGATGATGCTAAAGTCTTCAAGCAGGAGCTGTTTCCTGATATATGTATATGCCTTGAGCAGCTTGCAGCCGACAATGTCATCCTTGCCGTCCAGGGGCTCAGCACGGATTAAAACTATCTTGTCCTTTCCCGCCATCTGTCTTAGCTCAGCCACAGTAGGCTGCTTTTTGATAAAAAAATCAATGGAAGGTTTTTTAAGAAAATCAGCAGCCCTTTTCTTAAAAAGCATAAACTTCTCCCTGGTCAGCGCAGCAGATGCATTCCTGCTCTTGTCAACAGGATCTATGATTATAAGAGGAGATATCTTTGACTTGTTCATCTCATCAACATTGTTGTAGTTCTCTATATCTATCACCTTGTACATGCTCCATCTCTTTGCATTTTCAAGAAGCTTCATAAATGAGCCATAATAAACAACGAGTATGTCCAGGACATGGCCTGAAAACCCTCCGATATGGCTCTCTGCACCATAGACATCCTGTGCCTTGCAGAATACCTTTGCAGCGATGATCTCGCCTCTCAGCCCGGGATTTTTACTGAGCCTGGCATTGATCCATTCAACATGCAAAGGAGACATATCTGTTACATTCTGCGCATCCTTTGACCTTGTGATATATAGCACAGGGACCAGCTCATAGCTGATATCACCATCCTCAATCTGGAAATAATCCCGCGAGCCATGCACCCTCTGCACATCCTTAAACCCGGAAAGTGCAGTTTCAAGAAGACCGGAGATATCCTTATCCCTGTAGCTGTAATCGAACCTTACGAAGATGTCACAATCAAAGTCGCCCTTTACAAGCGTCCCTTTTGCCGCGCTTCCGCCAAGCATCGGCCTGGCCTTTATCCTGTGGGTTTTAAGGGAGCTCTCGAGCCTGTTCATGAATACGGATATGCTGGACCTTATTTGGGCAAGCTCCTCCTTTTTGAGCCTGTTTTTCTCAATCACCTTTTCAATGATATCAGTTCTAACATCCATCCGGGAAAGATAATATTCCTGATATTAAATGTTTTTTCATAATATTTAAATAAGGTCATTCTTTTGCCTGGATAATGAAACCAAAGCTGCATGATTTTCTCATGGAAAACCCAGGTGTATTCCCTGACAATCCGTCAGGCGCAAGGCTTATCCAGACCCATATATCCTATGTCTTCCTGACTGGAAAATTCGCCTACAAGATCAAAAAGCCGGTCAACCTCGGCTTCCTTGATTTCACGACCCTTGAAAAAAGGAAATTTTTCTGCGAAAAGGAGCTTGAGCTCAACAAGAGGCTCAGCAGCGGGCTTTATCTTGAGGTCCTTCCGATAACAAGAGAGGGAGAGGGCTTTGTGTTCAGCGGCAAAGGTAAAGCTGTGGAATACTGCGTAAAGATGCTGGAATTGCCACAGGAAAGGATAATGACAAGGCTTGTCAAAGAAGAGAAAGCAGGCAGGGATATTATAGACAAGCTGGTTGAAATCCTGGCGGGATTCTATGAGCATGCAGAGAGCAGCCCGGAAATAGACCATTACGGCAGCGCAGAGATAATCAGCCTGAACACATCTGAGAATTTTTCCCAGACAAAAGATTTTATAGGCAGGACAATCGAGCCTGAACAGTATGTGTTCATAAAGTCGATGACAGAGGATTTTGTAGCCAAAAACAGCGCCCTTCTTAAGCAGAGGATAAGGGACAAGAGGATAAGGGACTGCCATGGCGACCTTCATACAGGCAACATCTTCGTTGCTGATAAGATATTCATATTTGACTGCATCGAATTCAATGAGAGGTTCAGATATTCTGATGTGCTCTGCGACATCGCCTATCTTGCCATGGACCTTGAGTTTCTGGGCGCAAAAGACCTGGCGGATTATTTCATCGGGCGGTTCAGCAAGCAGAGCAGGGAAAAGGACAACAGCGAACTCCTGTTGTTTTACATGGCGTACAGGGCATATGTAAAGTTCAAGGTCACCAGCTTCATGCTGGATGATAAAGGGATAAGAGCCAGCGATAAAACAGATATCGCGAAAAGAGCGCAGCAGTATTCCGGGCTTGCCTTCAATTACATGGTAAGGCTAAACAGGCCGGAAGCAGCAGTGCTGGTAATGGCAGGCCTGCCCGGGACAGGAAAATCCCGCTGGGGCAGGATACTGTCCTCAATATTTGATGCCAGGCTCCTGAAGACAGATTTGATAAGGAAGGGGATGTTTGCTGAAAAATGGCAGCCGGACAGCTACAGCAGGGGCATATACTCAAAGACTGCAAAGGAGCAGGTGTATGATAATATGTTCAGACAGGCAGAAAACATAGTAAAGGGCAAAAACCCGGTAATCCTGGACGGCACCTTTGGAACACGCAAGGCGATTGAAATGGCCAGGAGGATAGCATATGGCAACAAGGCCCTGTTTGCTGTTGTCGAGCTGGTCTGCTCAGACAGGAACCTGCTGAAAAACAGGTTTGACAGAAGGGCCAAGAAGGATTCCCTGTCCCATGCAGACTGGAACATATACCAGAAACAGAAAAAGGTTTTCGAGCAGATAGTGGAAAATAACCATATTGTCCTGGACACTGCAGAGAGCATCGAGCACAATACGCACAAGCTGTTGATGGGATTGAAAAAGCTAGGGATTATCTAATTACAAGGACGATCTCTCCCCTCAATGTCCTGTTTCCAAGCCTGTCGATTATCTCTGCAGGGCTTCCCCTGATGAATTCTTCGTATCTCTTGGTCAGCTCCCTTGCAAGGCAGATACTCTTGTCAGGTATCATCTCTTTCATCAGTTCAAGGGTCTTTTTTATCCTGTGGGGTGACTCATAGACAACTGCTGTCCTGTCCTCTTTTTTCAGCATAGACAGGAAATCTATTTTCTTTTTTCCCTTTTTCGGCAAAAACCCGTAGAATGAGAACCTGTCTGTGGGCAGCCCTGAGCAGACCAGGGCTGAGACAGCGGCATTCGGGCCAGGGATTGGTGAAATATCGATGTTGTTTTTGATCGCTTCCCTTATAAGGGCATACCCTGGGTCAGACAGCCCTGGCGTGCCTGCATCTGATACCAGGGCGATATCCATTTTCTGCTTGAGAAGACCTATCAGTACAGGGATCCTCTTCGCCTTGTTATAATCATTATAGGATATCAGCCTTTTTTTTATCCTGTGCCTGTCAAGGAGGATCCTGCTCCTCCTGGTGTCTTCAGCTGCAATGATATCGACATTCCTTAGAACATCGATGGCCCTGAGCGTTATATCATCCAGGTTTCCTATAGGTGTAGATACGATATATAGCATTTTCTGCCTGAGATGGCTTTTATTTAAAATATTTTCGGCATATTTTAGTCATTTTTTATAAAGTAAATTTCTTAAGTATTGTCAAGTTGGTTTTCCCGATAGAGTAGTAGAAACTTTTTCATGGCGCTGGTTCGGCAGGCACCCACAGTGCCGTGTGTAAGCCGAACCAGCCGCCGTGATATGAAAAAGTTTCTACCAGAGCAGTCCTTCGGGCTTGCTTCTTGCACTTGAAGGAAAGATAATATGCACTCGCAGAAAAAATCCCTTTAAAAACATCGAGTATTGATGCCAACCTATTTTTAAGATGAAGCTCTCATTTTCAATAACTTTAAATATCTTCTCTGACTCATGGGCAACTTCATAGCGGGAAAATGGCAGAAAAACAGATAATAGGGGCAGTCGAGAAGATCACTATCCATTGCAAAAAAAACCAAAAGACGGTCAGAGCACGTATAGATACAGGGGCCCATTCCAACTCGATCGATTCAAAGCTTGCAGAAAAGCTGGGGGCTGGACCGTTTGTCAAGACAACATTCGTAAAGTCTGCCTCAGGCTCATCAACACGGCCTGTCGTGATGCTTGACATCACGATCGCCGGCAAGATGCTCAGGGGCAGGTTCACTGTCGCTGACAGGAGCCTGCTCAAGTACCCTGTT
>CAZPXC010000021.1:0-25008 GCA_964590935.1 uncultured Methanosarcinales archaeon | reverse complement strand
ATTAGATTTTTAGGGTACCAAAAATGTTTCATTTTTGAGTATGAAAAAATTTCTCATGCACATTCAAGAGAAAATTAACATCACAATACCACGGAATGAAAAAATTTCTATAGCACAAACAAGAAAAAAACACATTGAACTTATACCAAACAGGCAAATAAGAACTTGGCTTAATAATTAAATTATATCCTCTTCAGCAATAACCATGAAATCGCCGACAGCGATCACTGCGCTGAATGGGATCAGGGTGTTGCCCTGCTTGTCTTTCTCAAGCTCCAGCTTGTCAGTGTAGGATGTCTGGTTCCTGAGGATGATATGGATGAGCTCGCCTGACCGTGTCTCGAATATGATATCGCCGACCTCGCCGAACCTTTTGCCGGTCTTGCTGACTACTGTTTTCCCGATCAGCTGCTTTGAGAACCTTTTTTCTTCTTCTGCCATGGTAATTTTAGATACAACATGTTCTATTTAAATTTTTCTATTAGGGCGGTTTCATCTAAAAACCAGGATTATGCCAAGGTTAGCATCTGCTTGACACGTCAACCTTGAAGGGCACACTCATATCGATACTAACGAATTCTTCTGTTTTCATGCATCAGGAAGCTCATCACGGCACCTGTCTGCGATGCTGCATGCCCTGCACTTGTTCTCGTTTGTTATAAGAGGTGGCAGCTTATCTTCCTCAAGCAGCTTCAGGACCTTGTCCCTCGTATCGGTGACTTTTTCTCTCAGGAAAGGGTTCATCACCACATCTCTTTCGATGTCTTTGTCGATGTACCGGGCTATACCCTTGTTGATAGTTGTGGAGAAGCGCTCTTCAAGAAGTACAGCATAGGCCGCTATCTGGAGCTGGTGGCCCGGCCATGTACCCTCTTTTGGAGCCCTGCCGGCTATAAGCTTGATAGGGACAAGCCGGTTTTCATATATCTCAAGCTCGTCTACAGTACATGAGAGCTGAAGCTTTTCAGAGCTTATCCTGTATCCCGCCCTGGTCTTGGGGCTAAGCCCCTGCCAGAGTTCGTCTCCATGAACGTCATTGCTGCTTAAGAATGCGGACACATTTCCTGCACGGTGCCTTGCCTCTGCCATGATGACATTCTGCATCGATCTCTCTGTCCTTGCCGGGTCGAGGCCGGATTTTTTAAGCTGGGCGCTGTTTTCGACGAGCGTCTGCTTGAGCAGGCCTGAATAATGCCTGCTGTAGGTGTCCTCTACCTCTTTAGCTGTCGGGATGTTTGAAAACCCTTTTACTATGGACTCATCCGCAGAATTTATTTTCTCATGGGCCTGCTGCCAGAGCCTTCTCATTGTTCCGGCGACTGGCGAAGGCTCAGCAGATCTTTTTGCCCTTTCAAGGAACAGCTTTCGGGGACAGTACAGGTAAAAACTCAGCAGGTTTGCACGCATCATCATGTGGGGAATGATATTTGTCAATAAATATTTTATGAAGCAGTGCTAGTTACATATTTATTTTGCATATAGAAAATAAATGTAACCTGCCACAGCCAAACAAATACCTTTTTATATTATTTTCATGCACCCTGCCTAACATGGACGTGAAAAAAAGATTTGAGCTTATCAAGCAGGTCGGGGAAGAGATAATAACCGAGGAAGAGCTTGAAGAGCTCCTATCCTCAGGAAAGAAACTTGTAGCCTATGACGGATTTGAGCCGTCGGGCAATGTCCACATAGCCCAGGGGATCCTCAGGACGATAAACATCAACAAGATGATCAAGGCAGGCGTCAGGTTCAAGATGCTCGTCGCTGACTGGCACGGCTGGGCAAACAACAAGATGGGCGGCGACCTGGACAAGATCCAGACAGTCGGCAGATACCTTGTCGAGGTATGGAAGGTCTGCGGCATGGACCTTGACAATGTCGAGTTTGTCTGGGCAAGCGAGCTGATAAAGGACACGAATTACTGGAAAACAGTCATGCAGATAGCCAGAAGCAGCACAGTCAAGCGCATAGTCCGATGCGGCCAGATAATGGGCAGGAAAGAGGAAGAGGTACTGCAGGCATCACAGATACTGTATCCCTGCATGCAGTGCGCTGACATATTCCATCTTAAAGCAAATATAACACAGCTTGGCATGGACCAGAGAAAGGTCAATATGCTGGGCAGGGAGCTGGGGCCGAAGCTCGGGTTCTGGAAGCCGGTAGTAGTCAGCCATCACATGCTGATGGGCCTGGGCAAGCCGGCCGGGCAGGAGAATGATGCGCTGGAACGCACTATCGAGCTGAAGATGTCCAAGTCAAAGCCAGACACCGCGATATATATGACTGACACCGAAGATGACATCAGGAGGAAGATCAACAAGGCCTACTGCCCTGAAAAGGTGGCATTCGAAAACCCTGTGCTTGAATACTGCAGGTATATCATACTCGAGAAGTTCAGCTCTATGGAGATAAAAAGGCCTGAGAAGTTCGGCGGCAACCTGGCGATAAGCAGCTATGGGGAGCTTGAAAAGCTGTACAGGAAAGGGGAGCTCCATCCCATGGACCTGAAAAAGGCTGTCGCATACTATGTAAACGAGCTGGTAAGCCCTGTCAGGGGGCATTTCAGCAGGAACCAGAAGGCAAAAGAGCTTCTTGAGAAAGTCCAGAGCTACGAGATAACGCGCTGAGGCACCTTTATTCGATGACTGTCATAGTGTAGTTCCTGTCAAAATACTTGTGGGCCACCCTTTCGATATCCTTCTTCGTGACCTTGTTTACAGAACTGACATAATCCAGGGCAGATTTCCATGAATCTGCCTGCTCCCATGATGCCAGCAGGTCAGTCATCTTCTGCGTATCCTCTGTCTGCATCAGGAGTTCGCCTTCCAGGAATGTCTTGGCCTCCCTGAGCTCCTCTTCAGAGATTTTTTTCAGGTTTTTCAGCTCGTCCAGTATTATCTTCCTGACCTGATCTATGTTCTTCCTGTTTGTGTTGACATAGACAGCAAAATACCCAAAATCTGTGCTCGGGTTATGAAGAACGCCGACATCATACGCAAGCCCGCGCCGGGTCCTTACCTCGTTGAATATCTTGCCGGACTGTCCCCTTCCCAGGATTGCGCGCGCAACATCCAGTGCATAGCTGTCCTTATGCTTTCTGAGCGCTGTCCTGTAGCCGAGTATGAGATATGCCTGGAGCGTGCTTTTTTTTATCCTCTTGATGAGAGGCGCACCCTGCTTTGGCTCCTTTACTGCCTTTCTCCTTTCCAGCCTCCTTCTCTTCATGCCAGAAAATGAGTCTTTTATCTTTCCGAGGACATCACCGGCGTTGCCGACCACGCTGATCGTCATGTTGTTCGGTGCATAATGCCTGCGGTAGTAGTCAAGTATATCCCTGCGGGATATTTTCTTGATCGACTGTATGCTTCCGTAGACAGGGTGCCTGGAGGGATGTTTCCTGTAAAGGGCATCCTGGAACATTATCCACTGCAGATAGCGCGGCTGGTCATTGACAAGCTTTATCTCGTCTATGACGACCTTCTTTTCCTTGTCGATGGACTCCTGCCTGAACAGCGGGTTTTTTATGATGTCTGAGAGCACATCAAGAGCCAGGTCAAAATGCCTGTTTAAGACCTTGATATAATAAAAGGTGCGCTCGTTGGATGTCGCTGCATTAAGCTCCCCTCCAAGCTTCTCTATCTCGTTGGATATCTGGAACGGGTCCGGCCTCTTTTTTGTGCCCTCGAACAGCAGGTGCTCGATGAAATGTGATATGCCCCTGTTTTTGTCAGACTCCATGTTCGAGCCTGTCTTTACATTGACCTCTATGGAGACTGTGTTGGAGCTGCGCCTGAGAAAAAGGACCTTCAACCCGTTTCTTAATATGACCGTGTTCATCGTTTTGAGAACTTTTATATAATATAAAAACTTTGTTATGCCTATGAACCTAAAGCGCTTTCAGAAAGTTCTTAGAGAGAAGAAGATAGACATGGCGATCGTATATAACTGGAACAACCCGGACCCTAACCTGTTCTATTTTACCGGCCTAAGCCTTGATTATAGTTTCCTATTAATCCCAAAAAAGGGAAACTCAATCCTTGCCACATCAAAGCTCGAGCATGAAAGGGCGAAGAGGCATTCTAAGATAAGCCGCGTCCGGGAATTTGACAGGCCTGCATTTGAGTTTCTGGGCAGGCTGGTGAAGAGGAAAAGTATCAAGACGATCGGGATAAACAGGTCCTCTGTCGCGCTGAACGAGTTTTCAGCGATGAAGAAGAACTTCGGCAGGAAAAAATATGCTGACATCGGCAGGATGCTGCTTGAGCAGAGAAAGACCAAGGAAAAGGACGAGATAATGAAGATAAAGAGGGCATGCAGCATCGCAGACAGGATTTTTGCAGGGATAATCAGGAATTTTTCATTCAGGACAGAGGAGGACATCCTAAAATATATCGAGCAGCAGGCTATGGAGCACGGCTGCAGGCTATCCTTCCCTTCCATCGTCGCTTCAGGGAAGAATGCCAGCATGCCGCATTACAGGGGCAAAAACGTGAAGCTGAAGAAAGGCTTCTGCGTCATCGATTTCGGCATCGAGTACAAAGGCTATATGAGCGACATGACCCGCACGATATATATCGGCAGGCCGAGCAAGCATGAATCCTGGCTTTACAGCATCCTTTTGAGGGTGCAAAAGCGTGCCATTGAATCTGCCAGGCCCGGCATGAGTGTCTCGGAGCTTGTCCGCATCGTGAAAAAGGCGCTGGGCAGATACGAGAAAAACTTTATACATGCACTCGGCCACGGCATAGGTGTCCAGATACATGAGCTGCCGAGCATCTCAGAGGCATCGAAAGAAAAGCTGGGAGAGAACGATGTCTTTACTATCGAGCCAGGGATCTATTTTCCGGGGAAGCTGGGCATAAGGATAGAGGACGATATCCTGATGACAAAAAAAGGCCCGGTTGTGCTGAGCAGGAGCAAAAAAAGCCTTGTAGCAGTAAAAGGGTAAGGCCTGTTGTTAACTAAACTTATCTTAGATAGGCGTTTGCCTGACCGCTTATGACAGGATTGTCTTTAACCTTCTCCAGGATAGTCTTCAGATGCCCTGTTACCTTCTTCTTAAGCGCAGGCTTTAGCCTTTTGACATGCTGGAAGGTATTGAGCAGCCTGCTGGCCAGGGTCGTGTTGAAGGAGGAGAACTGGATTATCGTATCGGTCACCCACTGCAGTCCCTTGTCTGTCCACACCATCTTGGTGTTGAAGGCCATCGGGAACACAAGGGCTCTTGCATGGGTCGGAAACTTGATGTCAAAGCTGTCCCTGTGCTTCTCCTGCTCTATCTCGTCAAACACTGCCGGGTGCGTCCCGCCGGAAACCACCCTGAGATAGTTTGCATAACCTGAAAGATGGCTGTGCCATTTCTCGTATACCTTATCCAGGATCTTTTTCCTCTCCGGAGAGCTGCTCCTGTTGAGCAGCGCCAGGGCCGTCACCCTGTCATTGGCTGTCGTTGCTTTCCTGTAATGCTCGATTATCATCTTATGGGATTCGGGTAAGTCGTCTATCGCGATAAGGGCAAGGGCCGTGCTTTTCAGCATCCTTTTTTCGATCCCTTCCTCAAGCGAGCCGGAAGAATACGTATCAAGGCTGTTGAACAGCGCTACCAGCTCTTTTCTGTACCTGGTGTTGACTGCTTTCATAAGCCTTTCCCTGGCTACGACAAGCTCCTGGTACCATGTGCTGTATCTGCGGTCGAGCGGGGTCTCGCCGATGCTGAGCATCCTGGCCCTGACAGAATAATCTAGAGAGTTGTCATTCAGGATACCTGCGAACAGGTCCAGCCAGGAGCTGCTGATCCCTGCATCAGGGTCCCTGAGCAGCTTTATCCTCTCGATATCGGTCAGCTTTCCCATCGCCTCGATCCTGTTGAACTGGTCAGGGTCTGTCTTTGACTGCATTATCATTTCATCTGCAGTCATATCTGTCTGTCTGAAGGTGCCATAGAACGAATAGCCGCGGTTCATCGAAGCGAACGCCGGTTTTTCGTCTATATTTTCTATGACCAGCTCAGCCTCATTTTCCTGGAAATGGAATACCCTTGCAGAGCCTGGCATGTCCTTCCCATGCTTGTCAACAAGCGCAAGCTCCACCGGTACATGAAACGGGGAATTCCCTTCCCCAGGGTCCTGTCGGAACCTTATGGTGCAGCGCTTCCCGGAACTGTCATAACTGCTCTCTGCAGTGACCTTAGGGTAGCCTTTGCTCTGTATCCATCCTTTCTTGAACCTTGTAAGGTCCATGCCCGAGACCTCCTCAAAACAGCTGAAGAACTGGTCAGTGCTGGCGTTGCTGTCCTTGTACCTTGAGAAATAAAGGGTCTTTCCCTCCACGAACTTCTCCCTGCCGAGGATAAGCCTGAGCATCCTTATGACTTCCGCTGCCTTGACATATGTGACACCGTCGACCAGCTCATCAGGGTGGTTGAACCCGATGCGCTGGATCCTGCCTGCGACACAGGCATCCTCTATCGCAAGGGGGCCAAGGAGCGGGTCGCGGATGCTCTCCACCTGGTTCTGCCTTATCGCAACCGGGTTGAACTGGTCTGCTGAAAACTGCCTCTCAACATCGACTGTATAACCCTCGTTCAGCCACATGTCGAACGGCGTCTCCATCGTGACCTCGCTGCCGCACTGGTTGTGCTCGAACTCGTGGACGATCACGGCGTATGCATACAAAAGCCCCCTGTCCAGGGTATGTTCATCGACAAGCGCGGAATCAGTGACGATCGTGGTGTTGCCGACATTCTCCATGCCACCGATGTTTGCCCTGTCCATGGTAATGGTCCTGTAGGTGTCACGGGTATACTCATAGTCCTGCGTTTCCTTTATCCAGAGGATAGATTTTTTCAGGATATCCATCGGGACCCTTGCCTGGCCGGCCTTTCCTTTCGGCACGAGATATTCAAGCCTTACCTTTCTCCCATCGCTGTAGACAACCTCGTCCTGCAGCATGTCCCATGTGCCGACGAGCACACAAAAAAGGTATGGTGCCATAGGGATGTTGTTTTCATAGGTTATCACCTGTCTTGACTGGTCGCCCTGCTTCAGTTTAGGTTTCCCATCAGGGTTTTCTGTCCTTGATATGTTGCCGTTGCTTATCATGCGGGTGTATGCAGCATCTGCCTCAAGTGTCGTGGTCATCGTGCACTTTGCGCGGCAGTCATCGATGATGGGCATTATCCTCTGGAATCCCCATTGCTCGCACTGCGATACATACTGCTGGGGCGCGCCCTTTGGCGTTATATCCTTGTATATCCCCTCAAGAATTGTGTCGGACGGGAAGCAATGTGTCCTTGTCCTTATGATCAGGTTCTCGTTTTCGTTGACTTTTTTCGGAAGTCTTATGATAAGCTTTTTCTGGTCTTTTTTATAGTCATAATCAAGCGGAGAGCCATCACTGTCAGTTTTACTGGCCAGCAGCTCGACGCTGATTATCTTCAGGTCATCTGCATCAAGCGTTATCTCGTCCGCCTGCTTTTTCGCTGTCATCTCAAGGCAGTTGGTAGCCTCGACCCTGTCATCCACAAAATTAAGGTATATCATAAGATGGTTTAGCCTGACCGGCAATTCGCCGAAATCCTCCCGCATGTACTTGTATTTTCTTTTCATCCTGTATCCTGCTCCCCCTTTTTGCATAAGCCGACAGATGCTTCCTGCAGCAATGCAGGATTACAGGATAATGCAGGCATATAAAAATCTTCTGTCGAAATATTTATATACCATTATTAGTTACTGTTCATACAAGATGGTGAGCCAATTGCGGGAGCTGGAGGGACTGATGGGTTCTTACACCACCAGCAGCCACCAACTCGAAGGCGAAAACCAAATTCTTCGTGAAACCGTCACTCAGCTCAAAAACGAGCTGACAAAATTCAGGGAACCGGCACTGATGGTCTGCGATGTCGTCGAAATCATCGGGGAAAAGGCCGTCATACGGACACCGAACGGAAACCAGTTCCTGGTCAACATATCTGCCGAATGCAGCGACATAAAATCCGGCACATGTGTTGTCACTGAACAGAAAAACCTGACCATAATTGATACTCTCCCGTCCAGGAAGAGTTTCAATGTTGAGCAGTTCATAATAATAGACAAGCCGAACATGTCATGGAATGATGTCGGCGGACTTGAGACCCAGATCCAGGAGGTAAAGGAGGTCATCGAGCTGCCGCTCAAGCATCCACACCTGTTCAAGAAAGTCGGGATACAGCCGCCGAAGGGGATACTGCTCCACGGTCCGCCCGGGACAGGCAAGACCCTGCTAGCCAAGGCTGTCGCCTCGAGCACCAACTCTACATTTATCGAGATAGTGGGAAGCGAGCTTGTGCAGAAATTTATCGGGGAAGGGGCAAAATTGGTAAGGGAGGTCTTCCAGCTTGCCAGGGAAAAGGCGCCGAGCATCGTTTTTGTCGACGAGATTGATGCAATAGCAGCCAAGCGCATCGAGCTCGGGACCAGCGGCGAGCGCGAGGTGCAGAGAACCTTCATGCAGTTTCTGGCTGAGCTTGACGGATTCAAGCCGCTCGACAACGTAAAGCTTATAGGCTGCACCAACAGGAGGGATGTCCTTGACCCTGCTGTGACAAGGCCCGGCCGGCTTGACAGGCTTATCGAGGTCCAGCTCCCGACCAAGGAAGGGATAAAGGAGATATTCAGGATACATACAAAAAACATGACCCTTAACCATGATGTGAAAACGGAATCCATATATCAGAGGATGCAGGGGTTTTCAGGGGCAGAGATAAGAGCAGCCATAACCGAGGCAGGGTATTTTGCCATCCGTGACAAGAGGGTTGATGTAACCCATAGCGATTTCCTCAGGGCGATTGATAAGGTTCTTGAGAAAGAGAAGGCCGACAACAGCTACCTGGAGATGTTCGGCTGAAAGAGCTTCTTAATCTAGTGATAGAATATATTTGTGCGCTCTTCAGTTACTTCCGTCGGTCATCGCCTTTTGGGCTACCATGGTGTTCACCAAATCATCGCGCACCTTCCTGGATAATGTTTCTGAGTATTTAAATTCTTGCATGATTTTAAATAAATTTCTTTAGTATCCTAATGTTAGTTTTTCTTGATGGTGCAATTAAAATTTTTTCATGCACAAAAATGTCGCCAGACAATTTTGTGTGAGGGTTTGAAACCCCGCCATTTATGGCGACATTTTTGGCATCCTAAAAATCCGCTTTCAGTGGAAGTGCCCGTCAAACTCCGTGCTTTAGCACGGGGTAGGGCACTTCCGCGGATTTTTATGATTACACGGCTGCAAGCCCGCTTAAACACGGCACTGCGGGTGCCTGCGGGCTTGCGCCATGAAATATAATTATTCCGCCAAACAGGCGGAATAATTATGGTCTGAGAAAACTGACGCAGTCAGTTTTCGATTGACAAATTTCTACAGGAGTGGCCCTTCGGGCTGGCTTCTTGCACAGGCATAATCGTCATCAAGTGCGTACTTAGAAACCTGACTTAACATATATTGACGCCAAAAACATAGAAATTCAGGGAAAAAAATATAAACAAGCGGTTATCAGGAATAATTAAAAATGAGGTGGCTTATTTTTACAGACCTTGACGGGACACTTCTGGATCATGACACGTACTCATACGATGCGGCAAAGCCAGCCCTGAGGCTCATAAAGGAAAAAAATATACCGCTTGTCCTGTGCACGAGCAAGACAAGGGCTGAGATCGAGGAGTTCAGGGAGCAGATAGGCAACAAAGACCCGTTCATATCCGAGAACGGCGGTGCGATTTTCATACCAGAAGGATATTTTGATCTTGAGTTCCGGTACAACAGGAAAACCGGCGGCTATCTTGTCATTGAGCTTGGCACAGGATACAGGAAATTGTTACAGGTAATTAAAGGAATGAAAGGAAGCGGCATAGACATTGTCGGATTCAACGACATGACTGCACAGGAGGTGGCGGATGAGACAGGTCTTGGCCTTGCCAGAGCAAAACTTGCAAAGATGAGGGAATATGATGAGGCATTCAGGCCGATAAATACCCTTCTTGAAGATAAGATCAAGCATACTATAGAATCCAGTGGCCTGAACTGGACCAAAGGCGGGAGATACTGGCACATCATGGGCGATAATGACAAAGGAAGGGCTGTGAAGATACTCACCGAGCTTTACAGGAAGGCATACAGCGACATCCTTACCATAGCACTGGGCGACTCAGAGAACGACTTCCCTATGCTGGGCAGCGTAGATAGGCCTTATCTTGTGCAGAAAAAAGACGGCAGCTATGCATCGGAAAGCTACAGCCATTGCCCGGGAAAAGGGCCGGAGGGCTGGAACCATGCTGTGACAGGCATTTTGGAAAATGAATAAAGACACTTTCACCAGGGCCGAGAAGCTTTATGCAAAAAGCATCGAGATACTAGAGCAGCTGCAGCTGGAGAACGGCGGGATCCTTGCAAGTCCGCCTGGAAAGAGGTACCCTTATGTCTATCCCAGGGACCATGTCATCAGCATACTTGCCTATATCAGGCTTGGGATGTACGGCCGCGCCAGAAAGGCCCTGGACTTTACTCAGAATGCGCAGTTTTCCGACGGCTCGTTCCCGCAAAGGTACAACCAGCAGGGAAAAGATGCCTCCTACAAGCCAAGCCAGATCGACGGAAACGGCCTTGTCTTATATGCTCTCGGAAGGTATCTCAGGGCGTCCAGGGACAAGGATTATATCAGGAAGAACTGGGAAAAGATAAAGAAAAATACAAGCTACATCCAGCAGAACATGCAGAACGAGCACCACCTTGTTTATGCCCAGAACTCGATCCATGAGTTCCCTCCCCTTGAGAAGGGTTATGAGATATGGGCAAACTCTGTGTGCTATGCCGGGCTGAAGGAAGCAGCCTTCATGGCAGGCAGGATCAACAAGAAGCAGCATATGTGGGAGTGGAAGCAGGCAATGACAAAGCTGAGAAAATCGATCCTTACATATCTTTGGAACACGAAGAGAAAGAGCTTTATCAAGAATATCAGGACAAAGGATTCAAGCTCTGTTGCAACAGGCGCGGATGCATCGCTTTATGCTGTCGCTGACTATCATGTCCTGGATGATGCGCATATACATGTGAGGATGACTGTGCAGCGCATAATCAAAGAGCTTACCCATCCGAAACTGGGTGGGATATGCAGGTATCCGAAATATATCGGGAGAAACAACGCAGGCTGGGGGCCATGGCCGCATTTTACGCTCATGATAGCCCGGCATTTCATAAGGATGCGTGACCTGAAAAATTCTGACAAGTACATAAGCTGGGTACTGAAGTATGCCCTTGATAATGAACTGCCCGAGCATATAGCGACAAGGGCTGACCTGGAGGAATCCTTTGTGGACTATCATGAGGCAGGCATAATGAGGCCTGACAGGGTGGTCATGTACAACAACATACGCTCGCAGCCGATGTTCAGGAGAAAGGGGATCGCATATGCTGTACTACCATTGGCATGGCCCCATGCAGAATTCATAAGGACATGGCAGGAGTACAAGAAAGCGTTCAGCGTATAATAGAAAAATTCTACCTTACGATGAAATCAACGCATATCCTATAGGTCCTCGGCGAATACTGTCCGCACCTGACAAGGTCCAGGATCTTATACTTCTTGCCGGCCTTCTTGCATGCCTTTGCAACCTTTTCCTTTGCCATGTCAAACTCTGACTCATGCAAAAAATCATAGAAATGGACAATTGTCCCTTTTTTAGCAGCATCAAGCGCGATGCCCAGGAAATTTTCCCCCCCGCGTGGCAGGGGCATGATTATCCTGTCAAAAGTGCGGAGCTTCGCCGCCATGCGCAAAAAATACCGGTAAGAACTCAGCATCTCCTTCGGGTTGTTCTCATCCCTGCCTGAGACCTCGATGACGCCATGGTTCAGGTAAGGCATCAGCTTCTCAAGATCTATGCTGCCTGTGCCGATCTTTTTTGCATGAGGCAGCTTTTCCCTGTACTCATTGGTTGTGTCCGCAATATGAAAATAAGGCCTCAGGTCTGAGAGCTTCCTTATCGAATCATAGAACTCCCTGTCTGAACCAGACCAGAGGTACAGGTGGACAAGGTCAAGGCACAGCCTGAGCCCGTGCCTGGAGATGATCTCTGTGATCGTATCCGGTTCAGAGAAAAACTCATACGGAACATTCTCCAGCAGCATGGGATGTTTCTTTTTTAGAACCTTTGTCAGCACTTCTTTTTTATTGGTGTATTCCAAACTCCTGCCTTTTCGCTCTTTCCGGGAGTATGAGTATGGGTGCATCACAAATCCTGACAGATTGTATTCTTTGCACAACGATGCCAGTCTCTTGCAGAGCTCGACAGAATTCCTGACCACCTTGCTGTCATCAGCAGAGATGTTAAGCTCCATCCCTCTGTAGCTAAAAGGCGCATGAATCACAGTCTCGATCTTTCGTTCTTTGAGCATTGCCAGGCACTCGCGTATTTCCTCCATATGCTCATCCAGGTCTTCTGGTTCGAGATGAACCTCCATCAGCTGCGGTTTTGCAGCCAGCCTTTTTTGCATCTGTCTTTTCTTCCAGCTGCTCTTGAGCCCGATCTTTTTGTTGAGGATATAAGGTACAACATCTCTTACATCGCCATGGAAAAGCTCGACATTGTCAAGCTTGTTGAGCCTGACATTCTCCCGCGCATACATGTGCGCTGCTGGGTTTATCTCTATGGCGCAAATCTGCTTCGCCTTGCTGTTCTTTGCGATGACTGCAGGGTACACGCCGCAGCCTGAGAACATTACGAGGATGCGCTCGCCAGGCTTTACCTGCTCTGCGATCCTAAGCCTTTCATGGGAGAGCCGCGGGGAGAAATAGACCCTCTCAACATCAAGCATGAGCCTTGTGTTGCTCTCCCTGTGGACTGTCTCTTTTTTCCTTTTGCCCGCAAGAAATTTCAGCTTCTGCGTCCTGAACTCCCCTGTATGGGCGCTGTCCTTCCTGAGCACCGTGTTTAAGTTCTTCTGCGCACTTAGGAGAGCCTCGGCGATGAACCTCTCCTTTTTTCTCAGGACCTCATCTATCTCAAGTATCGCGATATCGCCGACCATGTCAAAGGCGGTCTTGAGGTGTTCCTGCTCTGCCGGCGAGAGTCCCTTTCTCACAAGTTCCTTGAAACTTGGCTTTTTCCTTTTCATTTCTGCTAGAACATCCATGGCTGGGTGCGTCTCACCTCATCGACAAACACCCCAGGCCTGTAGACCCCGAGCTCTGATATGACTCCTGTAACGAGTTTCGGGTCCAGGATCTCGAATGCGGGGTTCATTATGGTGACGTTTTTCGGCGGCTTTTCCCATACCTCCTGCTTTCGTCTATTCTCTATCGGCTCATCGACGCCATAGATGCTCATCGGGTCAAGCTTCCATGAGACGGTGCATGCGAAGCTTGGTATGTCGTACTTTTCAGCCACCTCAAGAAACAGCTCAGTCCCTATCTTGTTTATTATCCTGCCGTCAGACTGTATAGCATCTGCGCCGAAGAGGAACATGTCTGCCTTTTTGAGGGCGAGCCTTGCAGATGAGTCTATGAAATGTGAGACCTTTATCCCCAGAGCAGAAAGCTCCTTTGCGGTTATCCTGCCCTGGAAAAGCGGCCTTGTCTCGGTGTTATGCACCCTGAAGCTCCTGCCTGAGAACTTTGCCTTTGCAAGGATCATCATGACCGTCGATGAGTGGCAGTGGGTGAAGATTATGCTCTTGTCATGCACCTTTCTTGAGCCTATCTCAGCGATGGTCTTCTCAGCCTTGTCAAAGTAATGCATGACATATTCTATATTAGTGTCAAGGTCCCTTATAAGCCTGATGATGTCATGCTCGTTTATGTTGCTGAAGACATACTTCAGCGCATTTCTCATGCACGGCTCTGTTGGCCTGGCATTGATAAGAGTGCTGTGCGCCTCATGGAGCTCTGAGAGCAGGTCCTGGGCCTTGTCTGCCTTACTTTTATGGATTATATGATAAAGCGCCGTTACAGATTCCCTGGCAATGTTTTCGGCCCCCTGGATCCTGAGAGACCTGATATCATCCACCACTTTTTTAAACTGCATAAGAACAAAATTAAAGAACAAGTATATAAAAGTTTATCTTTTCTTTTTTCTCCTTCCAGAGAGGCTTGCCTCTATCGATTTTTCCTCATGAAGAATCTGAACCTCGTCCTTTACGACCTTGGAGGTTATCTTCTCTATATGTCCTTCCATGCGCGCGATCCTTCTCTCAAGCATGACCAGTATCCTCAGGCTGTAGACAATCGCGGCAAGCGTGCCGATAATGACAGAAAGTATGACAAGCATCAAAAACTCGTTATCCATTTTTTCGACCTCCTCTTTTTGACAATCTAATATTATCTAGTATAAAAAATTTTCGTATGCCATCAGGAAAATTTTATAAATAGCCCATATTTCCATAAAAAAATACAGCGGGGTAGGGCAGCCAGGAGTGCCCGTCGGGCTCATATCGCAGGGGTTTTGCGGAACCGGCTGCGTCGGTAACCCGGAGGTCGGTGGTTCAAATCCACTCCCCGCTATCTATTATTTATAAAAAAAAGAGTTCTAACATGGTCCAGGCAATCCCCTATGAGAACTTAGGACATATCCCTGATAGGGATGATATCAGGGCAGTGCTTGATAATGAGGTGTCTTTACTGATAGAAAGGCTTCTCTGGGAGGGGAATATAACTGGTGCCATAGCATACGGCTCGGTGCCGAGAGATGAGCACAGCGAGACCAGCGACCTGGATATTCTTGTGAGGTATGTAAAGATAGATGCCCTGGCAAAGCTGAGGAAAACCAGGAAAAATGTCTTTGATAATAAGCATATAATTATAGAGTTTTCGACATTCCATGACCGCATGGCCATGAGCCCTTTTCACAGGGACAGCTTTTCGTACCTCGACCATATCAGGGCAAACCTTGATGAGAAGATAATCTTCGGCGAGAATCCCATGGCCAGGTTTGTCGAGCCTTTCGGTTTCATGCGCAGCGACAATAGGGCGGTGTATGCGATGGACATGGGCACACTCTTCGACATGATGGTAAGGAGATATATCAAGGCCTATGACAGCCCTTCCTGGTATGATTATTTCCTGACCGGCTGCCTTGAAAAGCCCCTGCATTTTGTCAGGGAGGCTGTCCAGCTGATATATAACAGCCTTCCTGATGTTCCTGAAGACAGCAACAGGAAATATGACAAGAACAGTGAGCTTCTCGATATATTCTTCAGGGAAATCGGTGATGATTCCGGAATCGTCGACAAGCTGATCCACCTGGAACAGGCAACATCTGATTATAAGGACTATATCAGGATGCTCAGGGAGGAGGATATCATACCGTCCGATGAGAATTACGGCAAGCAGCTCAGGGAGATAGAAGAAACTTTCCCATTGCTTCATGATTTCATGATAGAGACTTCCATGAAACTTTCGGAAAGATATTTCTCAGAGGATATCAGGCAGCAGCTTATCCGATCACATAGAACTCGATCTGTTTGAGCACAGTGTTGCCGTATGCGTCCCAGCACTGGACATAGTATGTATTGTAGCCTTTCGCGGCATCATCGATGGTTATCTCATGATGCGTGGCTGTCGTGTTTCTCATAAGCAGGGTCCCGAGCATGAGGTCCTTATAATAGCCGCACCTCACTCCTGGGTTGTTATTGGTATCGACATACAGCACCGGCCTTGCCGTATCAGACTCCTGCGAAGGCCCGTAATCAGTGATGATAAGCTCAGGCGACTTACGGATCACATATTCAGCGCTCTTTTTGTCTGTGTTCTGCTGGTACTGGACAGGCATCCTGCACTGGATATTGATATCATGCACCCCTCCGCCGATACCGCCCGGGTTTTCTGTGCATGTGATATTATATGTACTGTTTCCGTCAAGGTATGAATCGCACTCGCTCCAGCCTCCCCTGCTTATGCAGCTCATCTTCCTGTCCATGCTGTCCACTTCAGTGGCATAGGCACAGGAATAATCGCCATCAAGATGGATGATGGCATTTACCATGCTCTTGTTGATGAATACTATTGCCTGCCCGTCTGTGAGCCTGGAGTAGTTGATGCGTATCTCTGAGCCTGAGACAGCCGCATAATCTTCATTGTTTTTGTTCTCAGGCACCAGTTTCAGGACAAAGGACCTGTTTTCCAGGACAGAGCTGTTCTCTTCAAGCTCTATGCCTGCTGTGCACATGTACTGGCCAAGCTCGAGCTTATCAGTATGGCTGCAGTTGTCAAGCCCGGCCTTTTTATCTGCATAGCTGTAGGTGCAGTTCATCAGGTCGTCAGTATACAGATGCAGGTCAACATGGCTTTCCTGGACCATGAAAATGACGCTGCTTTTCAGCATGTTTGCCGATGCGAACACCGAGCCCGGCGCAGATACGTTCAGGTATTCGGATGCAGCCGCGCCTTTAATTCCGGCGGTTTTGCCGGTCTCTATCTCCAGCAGGTATTCAAAAATCCTTAGCGGGTTGTCCCTGCATCGTATATAGATTGCTGTCTCCTCTTCTGTCGTATTGAGCATCGCACTACACCTGTAGCTTCCGTCAAATTTCGGATCCATGTTGTACCTTGAGAACGGGCAGTCAAACCTGCCCTTCATGAGCTCGAAACTGCTATCCTTATCGTCATAGCGGCACTCGGCCGGCTCGTCCAGGTAGAGGAATACCTCTTTTTTCTCAGCGCTGCTCTCGATAAATGAGCTGTTTTCAGGATCAAATCCGAGTATTGCCGGCGGCTCGTTGTCGTTCATGTTGCTTTCTACAGAGAACCCAATATAGGGCTCTTCCGGGTTTGTGTTGCCTGCCCTGTCACTGCACTCGATGAACAGGTAATAATGCCCTTTTTCAAAGCTGCCCAGCACAGTTCTTAGCAGTTCCCTGTATAAGGGGACAAGGTCAGAGATGTCGCTTATGGCTGCTATGATCTTCTCAACGTAAGGTTCCATTATGTCCGCTGCATCCTTCCCTGTCGCTATCCTGAACAGCTTCATCTGTGTTGCGTATCTTGTCTTGTATGTCTCAAGAAACCTCCTCGGGTTCTCAAGGATGTCCACAAGCTGGCCGATGCTGGTCATGTTGAAGATGTCCAGGGCCTTTTTGGGTATGTCGATCCTTCCCGGGATGCGGATCGTTATGTTATGCGTCCTTGAAAACTCCGGGCTGCCGAAATAATAAGACGGGAGCGAGATGAATTTCAGCCTTGGAAGATAGTTCAGCCTGCATATCGTGTCCTCTGATGTGTTGATCCCTATGGTAAGCAGCTGGAATGGCCTTATCGCCGGCGTGATCTCGTATCCATAATATGTCTTGCTTGCGACGTCCAGATGGCTATTTTCTGTCTTAAAGCCATTGCCGGTGGCTGAAGGGTCTATGGATACCTGCGGCGGAGAGGTGTCATCAGGGTCTTTCACATAGCAGTGCCCGACGCCTTTTATCTCCTCATATTCGCACTGCTTACCAAGGCTCCTGCATTTGTATTCTGTGCATGGCCTGAACTTATCAGAGGTGCACTTGCTGCAGTCATCCCCTCCCCATGGCGCCTGCCAGACATCGCACAGCGCGATATCTGTTATCTTCAGGTTTGTATCATCTATATTCGGGTTGAGGAAATCTGATACAGACAATGAGGACAGGGTGTTGATATAGCCCAGCCCTGTCGAATACAGGCGGATGAAGTTGTCCTGCGCACCCAGTACAGGAGAACTGATAAGCTGCGCCTGCTCCCTGTTCGCGATGCCAAGATCGATCGTGTAGTCGTTTCCTTTCTTTGTCTCGCCGTCTTTCAGGTAGACATAATCCCTCACCTTATCCTGGAGGTCCGAGTTGAAGAACCCGCCGTATGATATCTTGTCCTCTATATTCCGGTAATTTCCGCAGTCGCCCTGCATATAGCAGTAAACCGCTGTATCATCCACCCAGATATTGGGACAGCTTATGCCTGCGCACACCTTTGTCTCTGTCGCCCTGGAACATATCTCACTGCCGGATTCCCAGAATCTCAGTCCTGGAGGCACCTGCGGAACGCACTGGCCCTCAGTATTCAGCCAGTCTTTCCAGCTGCAGTCCCTGTAACGAAGATCTTCACAGCACTCCTCTGTCTTGCAGCTGCTGCAGTCCTGCCACCTGTTGGGCCTGCACATACCCTTGCTGTAGGTCTCGTTCTCCCTCACAACAGTCTCCTCAGTGCATAATTCCTCCCTGTAATCACGGCATTCCTCTACATACTCTTTTCCGTCGATGCAGTAGTGCAGGTAATGCCTCGAGCCCACATAATCATAACCCTTGCCTGCGTAGCTGTCATAATCGCACCATGACTCGCCGTTTTTCCTCTTCGGGCCTGTAAACTGCCCGGTCACATAGTCATAGGTCGATTCGCAGTCTTTGCATTCTTTCCCGTTGCATGTAACAGTATTGAGGTCGTCAGTCTCAGGACACACGCATTCAGGATTAGGGTCATATATGCCGTTTTTCGCCTCGCACGTCTCCATCAGCACATCCTTATAGCAGTCCTTGTCATACAGGTTGTAGCAGCAGCCGTTTTCAGCTGTATCTGCCACATAGCCCGGCGTCGATACTGTGGACTTTCCCCCGAGCGCAAACCTGAAGGTGTAGCTGTCCAGGCTAAGGTTGTACACTGTATCCGGGTAAGGCCTGTGCTTTTCGATCAGTATCTGGTTGTCGTTGTTGAACATGTAGTCGACCTGGTCAAAATATCCCTTGGAATTCTCAGAGTTGATTATCTCGATCGACTTGTCGTACAGCAGCCCCAATGGTTTCGCGATGTCAGCATCATATTCTGCTGAAGACATCTCATTTCCGTCCTTCTCAAGCATGATAGGATAATCAAGCCTTATCCTGACATCCTCCCTGCCGATGGTCACATTGACACGCATCGGCCCGGTATTTATAGAAAACCCCTGCCTCTCGAATACAGACAGGTCGATGCAGCCGGGCAGGTTGTTCCTTATCTCGTCTTCAAGCTCCTTTTCCATATCCTGCCTCAGGACCAGTGACTGGATATAACCCGCTCCCGGGCCGGCAGAGGCAAGGTAGTTGTACTTCTCCCCGTCATACCACCTGAAACTGGCAGGCTCGAGTGTTCCGCCGTTAAGACCTATCTGGGTGATTGGCTCCATGCTTACTTTGCTGAGGCATTCCTCAACATAGATCTTTACAGGCTTGACGCTTGATTTTATGATATACTGGCTTGGTATTTTCGGGTTGAGGCTATCGGTCTTCAGGCGCTCTGCATACAGCCAGAGAGCCACTACAAGAAGTATGATGAGTCCCAGTATTATGAATATCGAAATTTGCCCCTTTTTCATAGTCAGTAAGATCCGATTTATAACAGCATTAGATGCTTATAAGGAAAAATTTTTTTTATTGTTTAAAAATGTTAATATTTTTATAGTTCCAGCCCTTGCTTAGGATAATAATGAGAAAAATCCTGCTGTATGCCGTTGTTTTGGCTGTGCTTGCCTATACCACAGCAGCATTAGGTATCGGCCCGGTCCTTGTTTATAAAGTGTTCCAGCCGGGCCAGGAACAACATGTAACCCTGACAGTGTTCAACGACGGCAGCAAGGACCTGAGCATCGATGTCTCTGCCCGCGGGGAGCTTGCACCGTACATAAAGCTTGAAAACAGCTCTTACAGGTTCAGCAGTGAGACATATCCTCTGCATTACACGTTGACCATGCCTGATGACCTTGCGCCTGGCGCACATTACGCTGATATCGTTGTGACTGAATCACCCACAACTTCCCAGGCCACTGTCCAAGCTCTTGTATCGGGCGTGTCCAAGCTCAGGGTACAGGTCCCGTATAACGAGAAATACGCCGAGGCAAAGCTTGACATAGATGCGTCAGAAAGCAAGGCTGCCTTTTCTGTATATGTTTACAACTACTGCAGCCAGAGGTTAAATGTATCATCACATATCAGGATCTACAATCAGGATGGCAGCAATGTAAAGAACATTGACCTGCCTGCAAAGAGCATCGACCCTATGAGCGAGGAGAGCATGAGTGCAGAGGCCATGCTCCAGCCTGGTGTCTATAATGCCACGCTGCAGGTATCCTATGGTGGCAAGAGCATCGTGGTCAACAAGGGCTTTATTGTCGGGGAAAAGCTGGTCGAGATAACCGGCGTCTCTGTAGACGGGTTTGAGCCAGGGGAGATAGCAAGTATCAGGCTCCATCTCAAGAGCCATTGGCCCAGCATGATAAAAGGCGCAAAGGGTGAGGTGACGATAATAAAGGACAACAGGCTTATCGATACCATAAGGACAGAGACATTCGACATCCAGGGCGAAAAAGAGCTCTCTGCCTACTGGAACACCCAGGACCAGGAGCCCGGAACATATAGTGCAGAGGCAAGCATAATGTATGACGGAAAGGTATCGACCAAGGATTTCAACATAACCATACCCGGGCCAGCTGCCCAGGCAAAAAGGCCTGCATTGATAATCCCTGTAGTGATCATCGTGCTGGTTGTCGTCATAGCAGTGCTGTACTATGTGTGGAGAATGAGAAGAAAGCCAGGGCGCAGGCGGGCTAGAAAAGGTTAAGTGTCTTCTGCCTCAGGCTGACAGAATAAGAGACTGGGTTTATGCTCATGCCGTCCTTTGCAGCGATTGTCTGGATCTTTGTCTCCTTCTGAACTTTCCTGACCTCATTGAGGAAATCCATCTCCTGCAGCTTTATCCCGAAATGGGTCAGGATCGCAAGCTTTGGCCTTATCTCAGGCAGCAGCCTGATGGCATCATCGATGCTGAGCATGTACTTATCTTTCATTTCCCTCGGATAGACAACATTCAGGACCATTATGTCAACTTCCTTGTAATCCTCGACGAGCTCGCTGATATAGCCTGTGTCCGAACTGTAGCCCAGGGCAAACTGCGGAGTCATGAACTTAAACCCTATGGTGCTGGGGTCAGTATGCTGGGCATGCGTCGCCCTTATCTCTATCTCGTTTATCCCCACGCGCTGGCCCGGCTCAAGGATTATGTTTCTCTCGATAAGCCCCCTGTGGTATTTTGTAAGGATGGGCTCCATCTCGGGCGTGCCGTTGAACGCGCTCTTGTTTGTGATTAATACGCCTTTCTTGTCAAGGCCGTTCAATGTCATGGCGCTTATCACTGCGTTGATGTCATTGCAGTGGTTCAGGTGGTTATGGCTGACGAGGACAGCAACATTGTTCCTGAGATTGACCCCGTAGTCACGGGCCCTTGCCAGCGCTCCTGGCCCGGGGTCTATATGGAACTGGTTGTCCTCAACCTGCAATATAATGCCTCCACTGGAACGTATCTGTCCGCCTACTACGATTGCGTCTCCTCCAGTACCCAGAAATACAAGTTTTGGCTGCATCTTTCCCCCGCTGCAGTGGCATGCAATCTTAATTAATAAATGTTTCGGTGGGGTTAAGTAAAGTTTACAAATTTATTTTTCCATGAGAAAATCCAGCTACCCACGGCTTCGACGGTCATTTTCCTTCCAGTGCAAGAGGCAGGCCCGGAGGGCTTCTCAAACAGAAATTTTTCCATAGGCGCAAGGCCGCAGGCACCCTCAGTGCCGTGTTGAAGCGGGCTTGCTGCCAGTGGATGGAAAAATTTCATTGCACTATCAAAAAAATACATTCTAATGTGTTTAAGCCGGACCAGCCAGCGGATGGAAAAATTTTAATCACACCTTCAAGAAAAGAGTACAACCGAAAGCAAAGGTTTTAATATTCATATTTAATTATTGATTCAATGGAAACTTATGCGATCAGGCTGGATCCCGGCGATGACCTTAAAAAGAAGCTTATGAGGTTCGTGCAGGAAAAAGATGTTAAAGCTGGCTGCATTATGGCCTGTGTCGGCAGCCTTGACGGAGCGCAGGTCAGGCTTGCGGACGGGAAGAGCGTAAAAAGGTTTGACGGCCGGTATGAGATTGTCTCGTTGACTGGCACATTATCCCCTGACGATGTGCATATACACATCTCATTTTCAGACAGCAAAGGAGACGTGTATGGCGGCCATCTTAAGGAGGGCTGCAGAATTCATACGACTGCGGAGATCATCATCAGAAAACTGGAAGGGCTGGTGTTTTCCAGGGAACATGATGACATGACGGGCTATGATGAGCTAAAGATAAGGCCGGCGCATTAATTATATTCCCCTTTCAGGACTTTCTGTATAACCTCATTCTTGATATCTGCAGGCTCGGTCCTTACATTTACTGCAAAACCTAGAAGCGTCGCGGGGTTTATGTTCTGCGCATTGCCGAAAATGTTGAGGGCATCGCGAAGCGGCACTATAAGCGTAACATCCGCATCGTCATATTTCCCGTCCTCAAGAAGGGTTATCTTTCCATCACTGTCAATAAGTACCCTGAATTCCAGTTTTCTGCTGCTGTTTTCGATTACCAGGTTCACCTTGTGAAAATCGCTCAGTACCTTTGTGAAAAACAGGTTGTTGTTGATGAAATAGACAACCATGTCTGCATCTATGCCAAACTCCTCGCCGGCATCTGTCCTGACTATATCATCCTCTATCTCTTCGATGACCTCTGGCTCTTTCTCTTTCACGACCTTCTTTTCCTCTTCAATCTTCACAGGGGTCGGGATCTCATATTCTTTTGCACATCCAGCGCTATCCAGGACAGAATCCCTTATCTCCATGTCCTTCTTGGTTGCATAATCATCCATGCAGATGACCTGCGTCAGGTAGCTCTGGTAGTTGCAGTATACTATCTTCATGTCTGAGGTTAAGCTGTTTTCCATGTATGTTAGATGGTAGCTTATCGTATATATGTTGCTGTCAGCAGACAGCAGGCTCTGGTTCTTATTACCCTCTATTGCTTGGGTGAGCCAGTTGAAGATATCTTTCGGCAGCGCATTGTGCTTGTCCACTATCACTGAGCATACGCCCTTTGTCTTTCCCAATAATCTCTGGTCGTTGCTGTCATTTATCTGTTCCCAGTCAGGGTACTTCACTGAAAAATCCCCGTCATTAAAAACCATGAAATCTGTTTCCTTCTCCTGGCAATGCGCTGATGGATATATCGTATCACTTATGTTTTTCATGATGTCCTCAAACCCTTCTGCGCACGTGACAAAAACAGCTATCGACTGGTCGTTGCAGGAAAAGAACCTGTTTTCAGATATAAGGCTGATGTTCTGGTAGAGCATTGTATATTTTACCATAAGGCTGTCTTCATCAGAGACGATGATATTACTAGCCTGTTTTTCTATTGATCCGATAAGCATCTCATACCACTGCTTTGCTGGGAGCTTCTCGGAATTCACTGCAACTGTGCAATATCCCCTGCTGACCGAGAGCTCTACGCCTTCCTGGCTGGAGCTAGGCCATTGCGGATATAATACCGAGAAGCCGTTTTCCTGGTACATGGAATAATTTATCTGTTCCTTTTTGACAGGCTGGGTCTGCTGTTTACTGGTAACAGCGGGCTTTTCCTCATTGCAGCCGGCAATGAGCAGTATCACGATAGCTGCTGCAAGGAAAATGCATGCCTTTGTTTGCGTCACATTATATAATCTATTGCCTATTCTTTATTAAGTTTACGCGAATGTCAAGTAAAGTTATTGTAGTGTCCTAATTTTGCTTTTTTCTTGATGGTGCTATAGAAATCTTTTCATTCACTGGCGCCAATGAAAATATTTCAACTTGAGTCGCCCTTCGGGCTGGATTCTTGCACCTGAAGAAAAAATAAATTTAGAAGCCTTGCTTAACAGCGAATCCGGCAGGCATCAGATAATTCAAAAAACTTATAAAAACCTAAATCTCTACCACTGGAGAAAGGGGTGATATTATGGAAAAGCTTAGCGTGAAATCACTTGCTCTGGGGCTTGGTATTTCCTGCGCAGCCTATATGCTGTTTCTTGGCTGGGTCGCGGCATTCGGCTGGGGAGCAGACCTTGTCGGGGTGATATCCTCGCTTTACATAGGGTTTGCACCCACCTTTCTTGGCGGGATCATAGGCGCTGTATGGGGATTTTTTGACGGTGCGATAGGAGGAGCTATCATCGCACTGGTGTATAACCTGTTTGCTAAGAAGAAAAAATAATAGCCTTGGTCCTTTCGGGCGCGTCCAGTAGTTCAGTGCCCTTCGGGTTTCCCTGATACTTGCTCACTTTGATGTGATGGGCAACGAGAGCTATGAGATATTCTAGCTCTATTTCCCTGATTGTATATTCAACATGGACACACATTATATTGTTACTACTCAGTAACGAAACATTTATAAACCAGAACTATTTCTTTATTTTGATAAGAATGGATATCGACAGGAGACACTTCAACAAACTGCTGCTGATGGGGGCGGGAACGGTGCTTGCTATGCCTGCTGCCAGGCTGCTGAGTGGAAAGGCTGATGGTGCTGGCAAATCGCTTGAGGGATTGCTGGGGGCTGCCCGCAGCGATAAGGAAAAGATAACACAGATAAGGCAGGATGATGTAGGTATACAGTATCCGGACGATGTCCCGGAGCATTCAGCCGTAAAATGGAGCGAGCCGATGCCTTCCTTTTATCAAGCTTCTATTGATGTCATATTTCATGGGAAGCTCTATGACAGGATCCAGCTGCTTAAGATCGACCCTGAAAAGTATAGGTTTGGTGTTCACAATGACCCGGAGTTGTTGACTATAGAAGCCTGGCGGAAAAGGCTTGGCGCCATAGCTGTCATAAACGGAAGCTATTATATGCAAAAGCCTTACGGCGAGCCCCTTACGCCTATACTTGAAGATGGCGTTTACAAGGGATTGAGGAGCTACAGCTCAAGCAACGGTGTTTTTCTTGCAGAGCCGGTAGACAGCTCAAGAAGAAAGGCGACCTTTATCGACTTTGGCGGGAAACCGGCAAGGATAACAGAGAAATTCTTAAGAGGCTTTGGCTATAATGAAGCAGTTGTCTCTTATCCGACCCTTTTGGATTATCATGGAAATGTCAGGGCAAAGAAGAACCCGCAGTGGAGGGCAACAAGGACATTTATAGGGATGGACAGGGAAGG
>CAZPXC010000020.1:18309-25106 GCA_964590935.1 uncultured Methanosarcinales archaeon | reverse complement strand
ATATATCGAATGTGCCTATCTCGGGCTATATAAAGCCTGAAGACAGACCTGGCGGACATATAGTTGTCGAGAAAAGAGGCAGCTTTGTCATGCTCTGCTCCGGCAGCTGTGCCTGTCTTGTAAACGAGACAGGCAGTGACTGCTCTAACAACCTTGATGATGACTGCGACGGGTATGAGGACTGCCTGGATGCTGACTGTGCAGGCACTCCGCCGTGCCCATGATTATAAAGTTCAGAATAATTCTACAGAAACAGCCATGGGCTTATACGCGGGCTTTTTCAAGCTCTATGACTTCATCGATATCCTGCCTTCTCACAGAGCAGCCGTTGAGCTTTACGCCCCAGAGCACGCCCTCAAGCACAGCGCTTTTTATATCAGGCACGACCTTCTCTTCCTTCTTTAGTGCAAACATGTTGAGCAGCCCGAGCTCATAGGCAGCAGTGACCAGCTCAAAAGACCTGATGACCCTGAGAGGACTGAGCTCTTGCCCCAGCCTGTCAAGGTTATCCCTGTTTATCTCAAGCCCTGTATGTAGCTTCTTTTCAAGATGCCTCTTGAGCATGTCAGGGCTCTCGATGAGCACCCTCGTGGTCCTCTCATCAATAACTATAGTCGAGGCATTTTTAAGGAGGGCGCACGCGACAGCCTCCATCTCGCCGCGATGGACAATCTTGATCCAGTTGCTCCTTGCCTTAAAGCAGCTGTTCGCAAGGTCCAGCAGCTCGCCAGCCTTCTGCTCGATCTCATTACTGCTCTCGACCTTCAGTATCTCCCTGGTTATAAGAGGCAGTATCTGGAGCGCTTCGAACTTGTATTTCTTGGTCGCAAGCGGCCTTTTTATGAGCTCATCATAGACTGCCGGCGTTATGCAGAACTCGCCGTCAAACCTCTCATGCAGTGATTCCAGCACCCAGAGAAGATTGTTAAGTGTCAGGCTTATTATCGGCCCTGTGTCAAAAACCAGCGTCTTGTCCATCATCACATCCCTATCCCAAAGAGGCTTCTTGTGTGCTCAAGCCTCTTGTTGACATCGATCTCATCGTCAAAGCTGTCAGCTATCTTGGTCTGGCCAAGGTATTTCATGAGCTCCCACTGCGTTATTCCAAGAAGCTTTGCTGTCTGGGCAAGCGAGATCCCATGCTCGTACATCCTCGAGCCCTTCTTTATCTCAGCCTCGTTGATCACCTTCTGGATGTACATATCCATCTTCCTGTCGACATTGGAGATATTCTCTATAACGCGCCTGATGCTGTCTTCGTATCTTTCTGTGTTGCTTTCCTCAAGCGCTTTTCTTGCATCCTGCAATGTCTCTATGATATCAGTGTCTATTGATGCCATCCGGTCAATGATCTTTGACAGGGCATACATGACAACAGCCATGCTTATCGAATCCTTGTCCTGGAAGATGGACGCATTGTGTATTGTCCTGTCGCTAAGCTCTCTCAGGATAGTGCTCTCCTTTTTTTTGAGCGCATCAAGCGCAGCGTCAAGGACACTTATTATGTCCTCTCTTATTTTCTCTTCCATGCGCAGCCATAACCCCCCATTGTATTTAATACTTTCGAGCCTTTATCGGCTTTATCCAAAAGGATGAATCTGCATTATGAAAAGATTTATATTCTCAGATAATTATCATTATGAATATGGCAAAAAGGCTTATTGACCTGTTCAGGATGGCGGTACCACTTAAGGAGGAGAAAAAGAGGCTCTTATGGAAGCTCTCTGATTATATCGGAACGGGCGAGGCCAGGGACGTAATCTCACTTGTAAAGCAGAAAAAGGCTGATATTGAGATGTCAGGCCTGAACGTGTCGCCCCAGCTCCTGGCTGAGCGGGAGTTTCCGGTCATCAATCTCAAAACAGATGATAAAAGGACCGCTGAATACGTTGAAAAGATCAATACCGCAATCTCCGGGAAAATAAAAGAGAAAGCCTTCCTTGAATTTTCAAAAAATGCCAGCGATATAATCCCTAAATTCATAGCTATGAACATTGTTGGTCTTGAGGAGGTGAAAAGAGCTGTCGCTATCCAGCTATTTGCAGCCAGCATCGAACCTGTCCATATCCTTCTCCTGGGCGACCCGGGCACAGGCAAGACAGACATCCTGCGCTCTGCAGCAAAGCTCAATCCAGTCTCCAGCTTAGGCCTAGGCTCGGGCACGACAGGTGTCGGCCTGACAGTCACTGTAAAAGGCGAAGAGGTGTCCAAAGGATTGCTTCCGATGGCTGATAAAGGCATATGCGCCATAGATGAGCTAAACCTTATGCAGGAGAAAGACAGGGGCTCGCTGTATAATGCCATGGAAAAGGGCTTTATCAGCTATGACAAGGGAGGCAAGCACTACAAGTTCGATGCCAGGGTAAAGGTCATCGCTACAGCCAACCCTAAAGGGGACAGGTTTGTCGGCTGGACACTTGAAACACTTAAGAAGCAGCTGCCGTTTGACGCTGCCCTGCTCTCAAGGTTCCACCTGGTCTTTCTCATCAGGAAGCCTGATGTTGAGCAGTTTGTGGAGATCTCAAAAAAGATACTGAAGAATGACAGGAAGAAGGTGCTTTCCGGCGACGAGCAGTTCATAAAGGACTATATCCAGTATGCTGAAAAGACAGCTGTTGAGATCCCTTCTGAACTTGAAAAGGAGATTGTCGACATCATCGCAGAGATCAAGAAGAACGAGAGAAGATATCTAATAGAGATATCCCCTCGCCTGGTCATAGGTTTTGTGAGGATGGCCAGGGCATCTGCCAGGATGAGGCTCAGCCAGAAGGTCACAACCGAGGACATAAGCACTGTCAAGGATATCGTGATGCACGGCCTCAGGCTGGACAGGTAGGTGCTAGGTGCTGGAAATATATGAGCATATCTTTGTCCCTTAGTTGGTTAAGGGGACAAGATAAGAGTCCAACATGAAACCCTCTCTTTTTATGTCATCAACAACATAATAAACACTCTTCTTCTGGATTTTACATATATCATCAAGATCATCAAGAAAATTCTCAAGCTCATTCATGTTCTTAAAGACGCATTCAGCTATGAAGTCATAGCCATTATTTATCTTTGACAGGGAATTGATGTTTTGATGTTTATCCAGGTATGCCTTGAGCTTTGGCCTGTTCATCTTATCAACCTTAAGCATTATCTTTGCAATGGTGCCATAGCCGAGCTTGCTGAAATTGATTATTGCTGTATGTCTTCTTATAACACTATCTTCAAACCTCTTTAGCTTTGCAAAGATTGTCGAGACAGGTATTGCTGTTTCCCTGGAGATAATAGTGAGGTTCTTGCGCGCATTGCTTCTGAAATGGCTCATGAGCAATAAGTCATTATGATTTATGTCACGCACTTTTATATTTCACCCCCCCATAAAAAACATTATAATATATTATGGCATCCCTGATATATAAATATATATTAAGAAGATATGCTGAATGGTTCAGGATTTTCCTGAAACAAAGGCAACATTTATATATTCATTTTACTACCCAGTAGTATGCATTCAACAGAACATTCTATACTAAAGCATATGAAGAGCAATTACAGCAGGGATACAGCAACATCTGAGCTTGTCAAGAACATATTCAATAAAGAGAGCAGGCAGATAAATGAAAAGATAAACAGTGATTTTACAGACAGAAAGGAGATAAGAAGGCTCAAGCAGCTTAAGGCAAGACTGCACAGGAACATACTCTATCATCTCAACAGGCTTGTGTCTGACGGGCTGATCATAGTAAGCAAACACGGCGATCGGGGCGAGAAATACTTCAGGCTGAATATTGAAGAAGGAGAAGAGATAATAATAGAAAAAAAATACAAGAGGATTGTTATATCAAGGCCCAGGCTTCCTGCAATACCTGTCGAGGGTTTTGAGAGACAGGGCATCATCTATAAATTTGAGCCCAATACCTGGATAAACAGGCTCAACGCCCTTTTTATAAAGGCTGATAAGCTCAGTACAATAAGCCAGCTTAAAAAATCACTCAAAGATGTTTTTTCTGATTTCAATGATGTTATCGGCATCGATGCTTTTGAGGGCATCATCCAGTCAGCCAATCCTAATGAGCCAAAGCAGCTTTTAAAACATATGTTTGCTGAATGTGAGGAGTTTGGAAGGAAAATCACCCTGGTCATCAATGTGGAAGATATCTTAAATGAGAAGCCTATCATAGATTTTATAACTGAATTAATACTTATAGATAAAGATGACATAAAAGTTATATTTGACACGACATTAAAGGATTTCCGCAGGCATACCCGCTTTTTTGAAAAGATAATTTCACTCTATTCTGATTCTGGCCAGGAACTGTACATCAAGAACAGTACCCTGCACACGCCGCCCTACCTGCTTGGCAGGGCGGGGCCATACACCTTTACAGAGGATGATTGGGAATACTTCAAAAACAGCTCAAAAAATGTATGTATACCATTGGCATCCACGAGCATTGCAGTCGATGTAAAAAAATTCTTTGAAACAGGCCTGAACATCAGGCAATTTCGAAGGCTGATCAACAACATACTAAAGACCCTTCTTATTGCCAACAGCTCCCAGAGGACCAGGTCAAGCGAGTATTTCAAAAATATTCTGAAACTCAACATGCCCTATTCAAGAGACCTGTTCAAGACCAGCCGGAACTACATAAGATTCTGGAATTACGGATGGAAGCAGGAGGGCCTTGACCAGGGTGTGGTCCTTGAACTGATCAAAAGCACAAAAAAAGAGGTAGACAAGTTCTGCCTGAGCGAGACATCGATATTCAAATCATGCGGTATGCCAACTGACTTCAAGATGGCCTTCTCATGCGCATATACCAGCTTTGATGAGAGGCTGAGTGATGAGGTATGGAGAAGGCTGAAGATAAACAGCATCAATGACCTGCACAACAAACAGTTCAAAGACCATCTCAGGGCAAAGGAGCAGATATCAAGGATATTCGACGGTGGGGACAGGATGAGGTTTGTCAGGTCAGGCGGGACTGATGCAGAGGAGATAACCAATGAGATTGACCATATACTGACTGTCTATAAGCTGCCTCTGTTCTGCTATGACTTTGGAGCGATAAAGGGCAGCAACCTGAAGCTTACATCATTCTTTGAAAATGGCTGAAATAATCGAAAAGACATCAACAGACGCATGGAAACAGGCTATAAGCATGATAATAGAGAAAGGAGAGGACTTCAGTGATAATGAAGGCCGAAAATTCAGGCAGCTTCTTAATGTTAGCCTCACTATAACAGAGCCTTCCCTGGATATTAAAAACCCGATTAATATCCTCAGCCAGTCAGACAAATGGCTATACCCGTCCATTGATGAGATAAGGGGGATATTCCTCAGGAGAAAAACAATGCATCCTTATGAGTATACATACGGCCAGAGGATATTCAACTACGGCAATGCCTTAAACCAGATAGACAGCTATGTCATACCATACCTGAAGGATAAGATAAACAAGAATACCAGAAGGCTTTATGTAAGCCTGTGGAACCCTTTGAAGGATGCCAATTTTGAGAGCAGGGTTGAAAACCCTGGGTTGGTAGGTATATGGCTAAAGATGGTAGATAACAAGCTGACTGCAACAGCAGTCATTAGGAACAATGACTGCTTCATAGGCTTCCCTGCCAACCTATACCAGGTCCATACCCTCCAGGAGTATATAGCAGAGAAGACAGGGATTGAGCCAGGCAGGATTGTTTTTTACTCGCTGAGCATGCATATATACATAGACCACCTGGACGAGATAAAGAGCCTGCTTGACATCTAAGCAGTAAGCTGCTGGATAAGCCGATATTTCACAAATTTTTTATATCCGGATGCTCTTCCTGTCCCAAAACTGCGGGGTGATTTGATGGAAGAAAAAGAAATCGGGAAAATAACTCATTTCTTCGGGAAGATAAGCGTGGCAGTGATCGAGCTGAGCGATAACGTAAAGATCGGCGACAAGCTCCATGTAAAAGGCGCAACATCCGATTTTGAGCAGGAGCTTAGCTCGATGCAGATAGACCACAAGGAGGTCCAGGAGGCGAAAGCCCAGGAATCCATAGGTCTCAAGGTCAATGAGCCGGTAAGGGAAGGGGACATGGTCTACAGGGTTGAGGAATAGCTACTTTCATCCATTCATCGACTGATAGGCCCTGTAAAACGAGAACTTGGTACCAGGAAATCTATGCTCCATCCTGTCTAGAAACCTGTGTATGTCTGACGAGTGCCTTTGCAGCCGCAGCTTTTTGTAGCGGCAAAAAAGCGCAAGCTCCTCCCCAGTAAACGGCAGGGTCATAATTTTCGGATTTTTTTTCAGCCTAAATTTCCTCCCTGAAAAGATGCCTTCAAGGTAAAAGGCCAGCTCATCATCGATCGTAAGCGGCAGCATTGTCCTGTCTATTTTCTGCTTTTTCATGAAGCTTATCAATTCGCTGCCCTCCAAAACACTAAAGTCCCATCCCCTGATCCCAAAAAGGCTTTTCGGTTTTTTGATTACTGCCTTTGCGCCCAGGTTTTTAAGCAGGCGGCCTGAAACCGGGTCCATGACAAGGATCCTGTCATCCATCTTCACCTTTCCTGACCTGAGGTGCTTTCTGAGCCTTTTCTCGATGATGTCCAGGAAGCATGGCCTGCAGTAGACCTGCCCAGCCTGCCTTTTCCCGCATCTTCTGCATATCATTTTTATTCCTTTCCGGTTATCAATCCATTGCCCCTGTTACTACTTTAAAATGTTTAAAAAACGAAAGATTTAAATATTAGGTTATCTACTCTACAGTAATAATTGGGAATTGGTGGGGTACATACAAGGTAATCATCTCAT
>CAZPXC010000020.1:5144-18299 GCA_964590935.1 uncultured Methanosarcinales archaeon | reverse complement strand
TGTTGCGATACTACTTAATCAATATTTCTATAATAAAATTGTGTTACCACTCTACAATACTTAAAAGCGAAACATTTATATACTATTAAATACTACCCCCCAGTAGAAATAGTTATTTGGCTATTGATATCATAATCACCTCTTTTTCCCGCGCAAACACCCACCTAGTGGGTGTTTGCAAGGGTTTTTAATGCTTTCTTCTCCCCTTTATCTTTATGCTGATGCTCTTATGCTTCTTTTCCCGAAGGGTCAGCAACAGTAAGCCCAGCAGAAGGCCGAATATTGCCCCAAGACCGAACATGACCACATCATACAGCGGCAATGAAAAAAACCATCTTTTGCTGCTCTTAGTAAAGTATATGTCCAGGTTGCTCAGCTCAAGGGCATATTCGGAATATGTCAGGGCAGAATATACGTCAGAATCCTTAAGGTTGTTTGCATATTCATAATAGCTGTAGCCAAGGATCGGAAAGTTCCCTTCCTGCTGCTGCCTGGCTATATGCTGCCTGACAAGCGTAAGCTTGGTGTCAAGGTAATTGCCTATATTGTCTGAGGGCATGCCAAGCAGGCCGAGGAAAACATCCGCTTCTGCCTTTGCCTTTGTGGCCTTGAACAGGCACAGAGGATAGTTGCCGTTGTTCTTGTCCTGATATGCCCTGTCAAGCTCTGTCCTGGTATCCTTAAGCTCAAGAGGCACGTACAGCTGGACATACTGGTAACGCTCTTCAGCCTCTGATATCTTCTGTATGCATGAGTCCTTGATGCTCTGCTGGTCAAGCTCAACCTCTTTTCCGCCCATACCGAAAAAGCTGCTCCAGGACAGGGCGCTGTTGTATCTCTCGATGCCGAAAGCAAGGGAATAGAGCGCATTTTTCGTGTCATTTTCATCCAGATACAGGACCGTATCTCTCATATGGTCCTCTGCCTCGATAAGCCGCTCCTTGACGACCTCATAAGCCTCGAGGTCGCTCATGGTCTTAAGCGGGATGGCTTCTGTCTGTTTGTCAAAGGCAGCTATCCTGTCCTTGTATTTGGTAATAAAATCCATAATCTGCTGCCTGGTGCTGTTTTTTTCAGCAAGGAACTCATTGTTGAGCTTTACATTGGCGCCGAAGCAGTAGCTGGCTGCTGTGTAGTACTGGCCATGGGCTGTCGCAGTCTCTGCCAGCATCGTAAGATTGAGCGCATCCCTTAACAATGATGAATTTGAATTATTGATGCTTTTTTTAAGCACTGCTGACCTGCTGCAGAGCATCCCCGCCAGGCTCTCCATTATATCCTCGTAATTCTTGTCGACGGATATATTGGTATCATTCTTCCAGAGCCTCTTTCCGGTAAACTCAAAGAGGACATCATCAATGGTCGCGACTTCCCTGATCATGACCCCGCTTTCCCTGCCGACCTCATACAGGTCAATTGTTTCATTGCTGCTGTTGCTACTGCTGTTGCTTGCGGATATGAACCTCTCACCCTGCGGTATCAGGACCTTGCTCAGGTTTGATCTGGCCGCTGCCTCAATCTTTGGCTCAAGCCCGCCCACAGGACCAATTATCCCGCCTGAATTGATCGTGCCTGTTATGGATATGCTGTCGTCGATTTTATAGCCCTTGAGCGCTGCAATCGTCAGGAGCGTGATTGCGCTGCCGGCGCTTGGCCCGCCGACGATTATCGAGTTGCTCCGTATCGTATAGAAGAAATCCTTGTCATCGCAGTCCATGCCCAGGTAATTGCAGGCGATGCTGTTTGCGAACCTTGTCGACATCTGCGTGTCCAGCTTTGTAAGCGGGAACGTATCCATATAGATATGGCCGGAACCAGGCTTTACCTCCAGATAAAGGTCGGCTGTCATCCCGCTCGGCTCGTTGGGGTTTTCAGTCACTGCAAGTATCTTCATGTGATATTCCTTTGCCGATGCAGGAAATGCCGTCATGGACAGGATAAGCATCGAGAGCAAAAACAGCAATTGCAGTTTGTTCATCCTGCGACAGAGAACTCTGTCATATTTAAGTATTTCCCATCCTGCCTTCATCTGACAGCCAGGACAGGCCATTATCCATAATTACTTTGCTAAAAATAACAAAAGCTTTAAATATATGTTATGTTATAATATATGCTGGTAGGGGCATACACGTAATCATTGCAAAAATGACCTTAAATTTCTTCAATTCTCTAGAGCACCTGGAACCTAAGTGCAAAAACTGCAGCACCAAGATAGAGTACGGAGTGACGACAAGGTATGATGAGGACAAGCAGGCCCATATCTGCCTGAAATGCGGTAATGTCGTCGAATAAGGCAACTACTTATGGGCGTTAAGCGACTTTTTCTGCCATATTTATCCTTAAGATGCAACGATTAGCGGCGTTTTGATAGAAATACATAAATATTAGGGCTGAAAAACAGGTTAAGATGGTGAAAAAATATGATTTCAGGGAGGTTGAGCAGGAAATCCTGGATTTCTGGCAAAAGAACAGGACACATCAAAAGGCCAACCTGAAAAACAAGGGAAAGGAAAAGTTCTACTATCTTGACGGACCGCCGTATACATCCGGCAGGGTACACATAGGGACTGCCTGGAACAAGTCTCTCAAGGACATGATCCTGAGATACAAGAGGCTCTGCGGCTTTGACGTATGGGACAGGGCCGGATACGACATGCATGGCATGCCCACAGAGCAGGGCGTGGAGAAAGAGTTAGGGATAAAGCATAAGGACGAGATAAAGAAGTTCGGCGTTCAAAAGTTTGTCGAGGCATGCAAGGAATTCTCATTGAAGAACCTAAAACTGATGAATGAGGATTTTACAAGGCTCGGGGTCTGGATGGACTTTGATGACCCATACATGCCCATCACAAAGGAATATATAGAAGGCGAGTGGTGGCTCATCAAGAAAGCGCATGAGAACGGCAGGCTTTATGAGGGCGAAAAGACCATGACCTGGTGCGCCAAGTGCGGTACAGCGCTTGCCAGGCACGAGCTTGAATACAAGGAGGTCTCTGACAATTCGATCTTCCTCAAGTTCCCGGTCATAGGAAACAAAAAGGAATTCCTGATAATATGGACAACAACACCCTGGACAATCCCTTTCAACCTCGGTGTCATGGTAAACCCGAAGCTTGATTATATCAGGGCAAAGGTAGATGACGAGATATGGATAGTGGCAAAAGGGCTTGCCGGCGGACTCATCAGCAGTGTCGCGGACAAGAAATTCAGGATAATAGAGGAGTTCAAGGGCGACAGGCTCGAGGGCATAAGATATGTCCATCCTTTTGAGAAAGATCTTAAAGATGAGTTTGACAGGCTAAGAAAGATATCGCCCAAGATACATACTGTCGTCATGAGCGAGGAATATGTCAACCTTTCAGCAGGCTCGGGCCTGGTGCACATGGCGCCTGGCTGCGGACCAGAGGATTATGAGGTCGGGCACAGGGAAGGCATCCCGCCATACAACGAGCTTGACTATTCTGGTGTGTTCTCTGCGAGGATGGGAAGGTTTGCAGGATGGGTCGCAAAGAAGGATGATAAAAGGTTCATAGACGCGCTGGACAAGACCGGTCTTCTCATCGCAGTGACCAAGGTCGAGCATGACTATGCCCACTGCTGGCGGTGCAAGCAGCCTGTCGTGTACAGGACGACCACCCAATGGTTCTTCAGGATAGAAGATATGAAAGAGAACATGCGCGAGCTCAACAGGGACATATACTGGGTTCCGGATTTTGCAGGCTCCAAGAACTTTGATTCCTGGCTTGCCAACCTGAGAGATAATGGTATCACAAGGCAGCGCTATTGGGGGACGCCTCTTCCTGTATGGAAGTGCGACAAGTGCAAGGATTATATTGTCATCGGATCGGTCGCCGAGCTGAAAAAGCATGCAGGAACGGTGCCGGATGACCTGCACAAGCCCTGGATAGACGAGGTGACAATAAAATGCAAATGCGGCGGGGTCAAGAAAAGGATCCCCGACATCCTTGATGTATGGATAGATTCAGGCTCTGCGTCCTGGAACTGCCTTCATTTCCCACAGAGAAAGGACATCTTCGAAAGGCTCTACCCTGCTGATTTCATCCTTGAGGGCATCGACCAGATCAGGGGATGGTTCAACCTTCTTTTTGTGGCCTCCATGGTCTCGATGCAGAGGCCGTCCTTCAAGGCGGTCTACATGCACGGCTTTGTCCAGGATGCACAGGGCAGGAAGATGTCCAAGTCCATGGGCAACTATATCCTGCCGCAGGAGATCGTGGACAAGTACGGCGCAGACACGCTGAGGTATTATATGATCGGCGGCGCAAACCCAGGCGTTGAGATAAACTATAATTTTGATGACATGAAGATAAAGCACAAGAACCTGCATATCATCTGGAATCTCCAGAATTTCATCCTGGACATGGCAAAGGTAAACAATCTCAAGCCAGGCAAACTGGAGCCTGAGCGCTTCTCTGTCGAGGAGAGGTACATCATATCGAAGATGAATTCGCTCATCAAAAAAACCACAGAGAGGGTCGACGGGTACTACCTAAATGAGATCCCGGGATTTCCTGAGGAGCTGTTCCTTGAGCTTTCAAGGACATACATACAGATGGTCAGGGACAAGGCGTCGACGGGCAGTGCAGAAAAAAAGGCTATGGTATTTAATGTGGCATATGAGGTTTACATGAAGGCACTTAGGCTTTTTAGCATAGTCTGCCCGCTGATCACAGAGAAGGTATACCTTAACATCAAGAGCGCTTTTGGCCTTAAGGAAGAGAGCATCTTTTTCCTCGGCTGGCCTGGCTATGACGAGAGCCTCATCGACAGCAAACTGGAATCGCAGTTCGGGACAGCACAGCAGGTGATACAGACCATACTCCACATCAGGGAAAAGATACAGCTCGGGCAGAGGTGGCCCCTCAGGGATGCTATGATAGTTTCCGAAAAAAAGGATACGCTTTCTGCAGCCAAAAAGCTTGAACCGATAATAAAAAGGCAGACCAATATCAAGAAGCTGGTGTTTGCCGACAAGAGCGGCAAGCTTTCAACAGGCTATGAAGAGGGAAGCTTCAAGGATATCAAGGTCTTTGTAAACAAGGAGCTTGACAAAGAGCTCGAAGCAGAGGGATTTGCCCGTGAGATAATGAGAAGGGTGCAGAGCCTGAGGAAGAAGGCAAAGCTCGAGAAGAACGATGCGATAGAGCTGTGCATTGTGGCAGACAAGGAGATGGAAGCGATGCTGGCAAGATGGAAGGACGAGATCAGCCTCAGGGTCGGTGCTGCCAAATGCGACATATGCTCTGACCTGGAATGCAAAATTGAGGGCACAAGCTCAGTGGAGAAGATCAAGGGCAGAGAGGTCACAGTTTGTTTTAACAGGGCAAAGAAAGCAGCATAGGGCGACTGCTTCTAATAGCTTCATCCTAAAACTCAAATGACGCTCGGGTTAGCATCTGCATTGTAATTTTGATTTTTTTCTTTATTGTGCTGGAGAAATTTTTTTACTTGCTGGCTGCAAGCCCTCTTCAACACGGCACTGCAGGGTGCCTGCGGGCTTGCGCCAATAAAAAAATTTCTGTTTGAGCAGCCCTTCGGGCTGGCATCCTGCACTTTAAAGAAAAAATCCAGCCACGGCAAGATGGAGCTGACCATGTGTATGAAAATGATTTATCATTTTCAACATGCCAAGAATCTCCGATTCTTGAGCATTCCCACACTTTAGTGTGGGGTTATGGTCAGCGGAATAGGGCATTTTCCGAAGGAAAATGACCGTCGAAGCCATGGTTGGCTGGATTTTTTCTGCATTATAACAAAAATATCACTTTAGAAACATCGCATATTGATGCTAACCTACTTTTAGGATGAAGCCGCTCATCACATAAAGCTTATTAATCCGTGGATGATTCCCTGCAATCATGCAGAAAAACATACGGCTCATCGACCTTGGGCTTTTTCTTGTAAAACAAAAGACACTGGTCATTGCAGACCTCCACATAGGCTATGAAGAGGCGCTGAACAAGCAGGGCATCCTAATACCGAGGTTTCAGCTTGCTGAGCTTCTGGAAAGGCTTGAGAGGATGCTTAAGACTGCAAGGCCTGATACTGTCGTAGTAAACGGCGACATAAAGCACGAGTTCGGCTCGATATCAGAGCAGGAATGGCGCGACACCCTCAGGATTATAGACATACTCTCTGCAGGAAGGAAGCTCGTCCTGGTAAAGGGCAACCATGACACCATCTTAGGGCCGATCGCCAAAAAAAGAGGCATCAGGATAGTCGAGCATTACAAGGCAGGAGATTATTACATATGCCACGGCCATGCATTGCCAAAAGATGATGATTTCAGGAAATCAAAGACAGTCATCATAGGCCATGAGCATCCTGCAGTCACGCTGAGGAAAGGAGGCAGGGGCGAGACCTTCAAGTGCTTCCTGTTCGGACAATACAAAAAGAAACAGCTGGTGGTTTTGCCGTCGATGAACCTTGTGACAGAAGGTACAGACATACTCTCTGAAAAACTGCTGAGCCCTTTCCTGGGCAACATCGACAGATTCAGGGTTGTCATCATCGGCGACGGGCTGTATGATTTCGGCCTGGTGGGCAGCCTAAGATGAAAATAAAACTGATCTCAGGAATCCTTATCATTGTCCTTTTCACGAACATGATCCTGATGGCATTCGGCAGGCTCAATGCTATTGTTTTCTGGGGCACGATCATAGCATGCGCTGTTTTTGCCTACAGGATGCTTCCTGCATTGAGAAAGGATAAGTAGCCTGTCATTTGAAGCTTCTTGCAAGTATCCCAGCCTTGGTGATATGGCCTTTTACCTTTCCTTTGTCAGCGACGAGTATGATTGGGCATTCCCTGAGCAGCTGATGGACAGTGTCCATGGATACATCACCGCTGATAATGGGCGGCGCATCGCGCATGATCTCGCTGACAGCAGAGTTCCTGTCTTTTTTCCCCATCAGGGCATCGAGGATCGTCGCCTCGTCGACAAGGCCGAGCACCTCCCTGTCCTTTATCACGGGCATCTGGGATATGTTATATCTTTTCATCTTCTCTGTGGCTTTCCTGATGCTGTCGCCAGGAGCGACTGATATCACTGTCTTGTTCACGATGTCAGATGCCCTTCTTCTGCTGTGGGCCATGGTCCTGAGCACATCAAATACCTTCTTTGCCTTTGAGAATGTCGGGTCGACCATACCCTCTTCTATCTTGGCGACAAGCGACTGCGACACGCCTGCTCTCTCTGCCAGCTCCTTCTGCGTGATGCCGAGGTTCTTTCTCAGCCTCTTTATCTCATCAAGCTCAAATATCATCCTGGGGGCAGGCGATTACTGCATCATTTATATATTTTTGCAGGTGAACACTACATTTTGGGCCAGACGGGCCAGCTATGCGCAGACAATATCCACTATCTGCGGGTTGGAGAGGAAGTCCTCCCTCTTGATGTCTTCGACAATGTAATATATCTGCTTCGATCTTATCCTGAATTTCTCGTCAAGGCCCTCGATGAAATCCTCCAGGTCCTTTATGCTGCGAAAGACGCCCTCGACAAGAAAATCAAACCCGTTGTTTATCTTGTACACAGAGTTCACATTATAGTGCCTTGTCAGATACTCCCTTAGGTCGTCCCTCTGGTCCTTGTTCACCTTCAGTGTCAGGGTCACCCTTGTGCCAAATCCAAGCTTCGAGAAATCTATCAGGGCTGTGTGCTTCTTTATTATGCTCTTCTCATGCTGCTTGAGCATATCAAAGATCGTCGATATTGGTATGCTCGTGTTCTTGCTCATCTTTGTCAGGGTCTCCCTGGCATTGGCCCTAAGGTTTGCCAGGAATAGCAGTTCCTTGTTTTTCATCTTTACACCTCCAGCTTTCATTGATATAAGGTAATCCTCTGGTTTTAAAAAGGATTTTTCTGGAAATTATAAAAATGTTACACAGTTTATGGAAACATTATATAAGAGATGTAAGCGTTGCAAATATGTATTCACATACTGAAAAATTTTCAAGTTTTCGGCAAAAAACACATATAGTAATTATATGCAATCTGCGCTTATCCGCACTTTAAGCATAAGCCTGCGTAGAAATCCTTTCGCTCGTCACGGACGAGGTATACAGCACTCTGTGCCCTAATCGTCCTGGAGCTGTGTTGTCTTACGAGACAGGTGAGCACTCGCTGGCCATAAATGGCAAGTATTCCTACACAGCCTAAACATAGAAAAGTATAAATATGCTGTGTGCTGTGCATCACCATGCCAAGAGGAAGGCCTGTAAGATCAGAGATAAGACAGAACATTGTCGATATACTGTATTACATGAAAAAAGGGTACGGATACCAGATATATAAGATATATCTGGCCATTTTCCCAAAATGCACAAGCGAGGTAATATATTATCATCTGAGGAAGGGCGCAAAACTGGGCGAATTCAAGCTAAGCCAGATAAAGCAGGAGAAAGGAAACTTTTCCTGGGGGCCTGTGGCAGAGAAGGTATACTATTCTCTGGGTCCAGAGGCAAGGCCAAGGCTTATAAGAAGGGTGGCAGACTATCTCAAAAAAAGAAAGCTTTAAGCAGCATCTCAGCAGGGCGTACAGGAGGACCCTGCACTCGCTTTCCAGGCCAAAGGCCTTTTTCATACATATAAAGCCTGAAAGAGGGCTTAAGAACCCTTTTATCTTTCTCCTCATAGTGATATCAGTAACATTCATATTTCTAACATACCAGCACATTGTCCTGTTCAACAGCATGATGGCTGAGCTTGTAAATGCTTACAATTCCCTGGGGATATCTGTCAGCTTTCCTGTGATTGAGATAACTCCCATGACCTACATCCTGGCATATTTTATCCTGGTCATCTCTTTTGTCCTGATATCTTTCTTATGGTATTACATAACCCACCTGTGCATAAGGATCGTCGGTGGAAAGCACAGCTATGACCAGACGTATAAGGCGATGACTTATTCATTGTCTGCTGACTACCTTGCGCTGCCTGCGTTCATCGTGGCACTGGTGTCGCTTGTCAAGACCATCGAAGACGGTAGTACAGCATCTGTCGTTATCTTGACAATATCGGGCATATTATACCTGATTCCCACGTTCTACAGGCTGTACATGAGAATAATCGGGCTTGAAAGGCTCCAGGAGATATCAAAATTCCGGGCATTTATCGCAGCCTATATCCTTGCCTATATTTTTGTATTTATCGCCATTATCCTGATAGATGTAGCAATCCTGGCAGTGGCTTTCGCAGTCATCTATCTTTTTGGCCTGAGCCTGCCTTTTTGAAGAACCCGATGAGCGCAAAGGCCTCTCTCTTGCTGAGCACCGCCTTGCCAAGGACCCTTTTCCACACCATCCTCTGGGTCTCCTTTTTTGTGGGTGTAGTAAATTTCATCCCTGACAGGACGATATCAATGTAATCAGCAAGTATCTCCTTGTCTTTTTTTGATGCCTGCTTGATTTTGCTGTTCGATTTGATCACAGCCCTTTCCTGAAAGATCTCATACAGGATTATCGCTGCAGCCTGGCTTATGTTCAGCGTCGGATACCTGCCGGATGAGGGTATTGTTACGATGATGCTGCATCTTTTTATCTCTTCATTAGTCAGGCCTATGCCCTCTCTTCCCAGAAGTATCCCTATCCTCTTTTTCAGGTTGAGCTTTCGTGCAAGCTGCCTCGGGGTGATGTGGCTCCTTGGGATGTTATAATCTGTCCCTGTCTTTGCAGTGGTTCCTACAAGAATGTCCATAGTGCCAAGAAAGGAGTCCTTCTCAACCTTGCAGTTCCTGAGCACATCCTGTGCGTGCTTTGCCCTGCTTCTGGTTTCAATAGAGCTGATATCTACTTTGGGGTTTATCAGGACAAGGTTTTTGAAACCAAAATTCTTCATAATCCTGGCCACAGCGCCGATGTTCCCGGCGTTCTGCGGCTCAAGCAGTATTATATAGATCATTTACCTAAGGCGAAAATATCCTTGACAGGGGGCCTGTCAGAAATCCGCCGTATGATTTCCAGAGGCCGATCAGAATGAACAGCAGGAGCAGCAGGCCGATGAACCTTATTATCCTGTTGGCCTTTTCCCTGTCCCTTATTATCTTCTTGGTGGCTATCTGGAACATCCTCCCGCCGTCCACGATAAGCAATGGCAGGAGGTTCACGAGGCCTATTGCCAGGTTGAGGTTGAAAAGCCACCTGAACAGTCCCTGGAACCAGGAGAAGGTTCCGCTGATGGGCTTGTACTTATCCTTTATCTTGCGCTCGTTCTGGACAGCTGTTATACCGATAAGAGCCCTCTCATTATCGTCCGGCGCTGTGGTTGTCACCAGGCTGTAGGTGCCGTTGCTGGTATTTAAGGTGATCTCCTCATCTGGCCTGATGCAGATCATCTTATACTGGAAATCATAAAAGTCCTTGACAGTATGGTTGTTTATGGAGTTTATTATGCCGGGCACAATCCCGGCCTGCGCTGCAGGAAGCGAGCTGTTGGTAAGTGTAAATGAAAAGCCTACAGGCTCTGTTATCTTTTCTTGCACGGGTGTAAAAACAAAACTGAGAAGAAGTGCGCAGAGAACCGCAAATAATATATTTACAACAGGCCCAGCAGCAAATATCGAATATTGGACATAGTCGTCTTTTTTCTGCATCGTCTCCTCATCGGGCTCGACAAAGGCGACAGGGACCAGAGGGGCCAGGAGCGATATTACGCCTATCCCGCTTGACTTGACCTCAAGACCATGGGCCCTTGCAACCACTCCATGGGCAAACTCATGGATCAGGGCAAGGATGAAGATTGATATTATAAAGTGCCAGAAAGACAGGTAGCCAAGGCCTGGTATGTTGGTGAACGGCAGCACAAGGCCAAAACCCACATTCTGGACCTCTGGCCTGAAAAATATAAGGAATACAGATACCGCCATCGACACCAGTATGACAATCATGCCCAGAAAGCCGATGCCGATGCATGAGTAGCCAAAAAGCTTGATCGCTTCCCTGTGTTTTGATGAGAACCTGTCGATGAACTTCAGCCCCATCTTTGTCCGCAGGAGAAGAAGGTATACAAGCGGGATGTTCCACATGCTCTTTGGCAGGCTTACGAGCCTTTGGACAGTTATCTTGCTCCTGTTCCTGTAAAGAATGAGCCCCATGACCAATATAAAAACGACTGCACTCAGAAAATCAAAGCTCAGAAATTTCATACTTCAGAGAACACCCCTCTATTTTTTGCGTACTGTCCTCAGGCTCTTGCTGTTGCATCGCCTGCATTTGATCTTCTTGCTCAGCACCTTCAGGTTTGGAGCATGGAGCGCTGACTTGCAGCGCTTGCATATGAACTTGTTCCTGAAAAGTCTTGCTTCAGCTTCTGGAAACTTTACCATCTAAACCACTCTCTAAGTTTTTACCTGTTTCATAACTCTCTGATCGAGTATCTGCCAGTACAGCACATTGCTTCCCTCGCTGATATCGGACTTTAGCTCATCCGGTATCTCCATGTCGAATGTCTCGTATGTCTCGCTGTCCATCACATTGGCCATATTGCCCTTGATCGAGAGGACCTGTGCATTTCGCTTGTCGACTATCGGCACCTCGATATTATCATGGCCGGGCTTTACGACCTCGCGCTTTCGCCCGTCGATAAGGCCGACGCCGATCATCCTGACCTTTGCATGGCCGTGCTTTCCCGGCCTGCTTATCTGGGTGTCGAATACCTTGCATGCTACTCCGTCGATAATCACGTAATTCCCTTTCTGCAGTGAACCTATGCTTGCTAACTTTGTTGACACTTTTAATCACCTGTTTCCAAGGATTTCGAGGCTAATTTATATATTTTTTGCTTGCTACAACAGTTCAAAGCACTCGTCATCCTCTGAATTCTTGTGCATCCTGACTTTCAGGCTTTTGGAATCAACACTGCTCTTGGTCCCAAGCTTTTTTTTCAGGAGCTCAGCGCTGTCATAGTCCCACACTGTCCATATCTTGTCGGTCTCCTTGCCGTTTTCCTTGATAACATAGCACCTGAAAAGGTATCCAGAGCCGCCCCCTGTAAAATCCCAGTTCGACACAGTGATCTCTTTTACCTCGTTTTCTGAAAAACGGAGGAATCTAGCGGTAAATTCCTGCTTTTTCTGCCTTTTCCATCCTGCCATACAATAAAGACCAAGGCAATCATATATAAAATTAACTTTTAATGAGGCAACACTCTTATATTTGACAAAATATTTAAACCCTGCCCAATATCAACAGGCAGCATGGAAAAAAACAGGATATTTTTCCAGAAGCCCAACCTTGAGCTGTTTGACAGCATGGGCCTTATGAGCTTTGACATGCATTTCCACACACGCTATTCTGACAGCTATACGACCATACACAGCCTCCTTAAAAAGGCGTGGAAAAAAAGGATGGGCGTCGCGATAACTGACCACAACACGATTGAGGGCAACCTGAAGGCGCAGAACAACCCAAGGGGCGTACCTGTCATCCCCGGCATAGAGGTCAGCTGCATCGAAGGCCCGCATGTGATCCTGTACTTCTATAGTGCTGACGAACTGAAGGAATTCTATGAAAAGCACATCAAGCCAAAAAAGCAGGGCAACCCCTACATGGCAATAAACACAGAGGTGGCTGAGCTAATAGATGCAACAAAGGATTACAACTGCGTGCGCTGCGCACCGCACCCGTTCGGGTATTCCCTGGCCAACAGCGGGCTGTCCAAGTGCATCAAGAAACATTATGTTAACGAGACCGTATTTAATTATATCGATGTGATGGAGGTCATCTGCGGCGCTATGAACAGGAGGCTCAACAAGAAGGCAGAATCCAGGGCGCTTGAGCTTGACAAGGGCTTTTCCGGAGGCACAGACGGCCATACAATACTTGAGCTGGGCAATATCGTCACCAGCAGCTATTCGCATGACATAGACAGCTTTCTTACCAGCCTCCTCAAGAAGAAGAACTATGTCATAGGAAGGGAAACAAGCCTGATCCCGAAATCAAACGTGCTTCCGAGCATGGTGAGCAAGCACATGAAATATGCCCTCCCATCGATCAGGATGCAGTATCATATAAACAAGGGAAGGGTGAGGAATGTCCCGAGAAAGATAATCAACAAGACCGTCCAGATCAGGGAAAGGCTAAAAGACATGGCCAATGGAAAACATTAGATTTATTTACTAATTAAAAATTCTAATT
>CAZPXC010000020.1:0-5044 GCA_964590935.1 uncultured Methanosarcinales archaeon | reverse complement strand
TTCGGCTCAGCCCCACGATATAGGCCCCTGTAGTCTAGCCTGGATAGGACGCGAGATTGCGGATCTTGTAGCCCGGGTTCGAATCCCGGCAGGGGCATATGAGTTATTTGGATTAGTTACTATTACATTTCTATAAAAAACACAACATTTATATATTTGTAAATGTAACCTATTGTCTATGAATATAATTAAAAGAAATATTAATGGGAAAAAGTACTTTTATCTGCAGCATTCATATAGGATCAAAGGTAAGGTTGAGGTTGCTTCGAAGTACCTGGGCCCTGAAACACCCCATAATATTGACCAGATCAAGGCTGAACTGATGGAATCTATCAATAAAAGGAAATGGTTTGATGATCTAGACAAGCTGAAGGGAAACTTTTCTAAAGAATTCAAATCAATGCCAAAGTCTGCTAAAGACAAATATCTTGAGAACTTTTTGATCAGGTTCACCTATAATACCAACAGGATCGAAGGCAGTACACTTACCCTAAAGGAGACAGCCAGGTTACTCAATGAGGGAATAACTCCAGGAAATAAGCCATTGAAAGATGTCAAGGAAGCTGAGGCTCACAAGCTTGTTTTTCAGGAGATGCTAAGAGAAAACAGTGATTTGAACTTAAGGCTGGTACTTAGGTGGCATAAAAGACTATTCGTGGCAACTGACCAGGACATTGCAGGCATTATCAGGAAACACCCAGTAGCGATTGCCGGTTCAAAGTATGAACCTCCACAGCCTGTTGAACTAAATTATCTGCTGAGAAGGTTCTTTTTATGGTATAACAATAACAAAAAAGATACCCATCCTGTAGAGCTTGCAGCACTAGCACATCTGAAATTTGTAACAATACACCCCTTTACAGATGGAAACGGGAGAATCAGCAGATTGATAATGAACTTTATCCTGCATAGAAATGGCTTTCCTATGCTGGATATACCTTACTCAAACAGGGCAAGCTACTATAACGCCCTTGAAAGAAGCCAGACTAAGGATATGGACAGGATTTTTCTCCAATACCTGATAAAGAAGTATCTGAAAGAGTACCAGAAGTATTGTTGAGCCTTCAGTTGACTATGATGCTGATAATTTTAAACCTGATAATTCCACCGGTCTAAGACAGGTGGTCTAATCTAGTGGGATTGTCAGGGTCCGAGAAAACTGGCCCGAGCACGCAGTGCGAGCATGCCCCGGTGTTTCACTGGAGATGGTCAGTTTTCGATTGACTATTTCCGGCAAGTGCATAGATATTCCAGGAAGCACACAACCCGCTTTTTAACAGTTCAGAAACTTTGAGAACTGGGTCTGACTTTTGCGGTTTCCCAAAGCTCATGTCTTCTGCTTACCGCCCTATAGGAATTCTTTCTTTTCCCTTCCTTTTCCAGCAGGATGCAGGCATTGTCAAGAGCATATGTGATCTGGACTATCTCTACTGGCATAAATCCCTGTTCCTGTTCCTGGGCAAGGATTGTGAGAAGATCGCTTCCTGAGTATAGAGGCCTGGCAATATCCTTTGCATTGACAAGGGCAAGGGTTTTGCAGAGGTAATCATCAGGAAAATAAGAAGTGAAAGTTCTGCCAATACCATGCATCACCAGAGCCATGCTCCAAAATAATCGTGATATGATTGATTCTGGCTCTTCCCGGGTTCTGGATGTTTTGGTCAGATCGGCCGTCCTTCCTTTATAGGGATCCTTTGTTGGAACATCGACTGCAAGAGCCCATCTGTCGGAGACAGTACGATAGATCACAGCCATGCTCTCATCTTTTTTCCCGACCAGGCCTCCTGCATTATGCCTGCATCTATGTATCTGCAGAGGTTTTATAATATCATAGCCTTCCTCTATTGACTTTTTTACAACATCAGCAAGCTCATTGCCCATGTAGGGCTTTTTTGCTTTCCTAAGGTTTTCTACATATATGCTTAAAGGAAACCTATCACTCATAAGTCGTGAAGAGGTCCCCTTATATTTAAATCTAATTGATTTGTGCATCAATTTTAACATGAATCTATCAGGCTCAACAAGCTTGTCTTCTGCCACAACATGAGTGAATACAGCTTTTTCTCCAGCTCTTCTGTCATGGTAATATCCTTCACAGGCGCTTTCATGCCAAATCCGTAGGCAAGAATAGGTATTTTATCTACTGGTCTGCCTGAGAGCTCAAACGCCTTTTGAACAGTTGGGGACACCTTTTCATCCTGATAATAAAAGCCATCCTGCAGACAGACATCCCTGCAGTCCCAACTATCAAAGCCAGAACCAGAAAACAACTGCTCAAGGTCAGACCCAGCCATGGGCTGTGACCATAGCACATGCCTCTTGTCATCAACCTCAAATACTGTGTGATGGATATCTGTATTAAGCATCTCTCTGCGTATGATTGTCATCAGCTCTCTGTGCGGATAGGTTACAATGAAAGCGCCTGAAGGGCGCAGCGTAGAATATGCTAATTCATACATCTTATCCTGTTCCTGTACATGATCGCATAATAGGGCAAGTATCATGTCATAGGAGCCCGGTTTGAAATATTTGTCAAGCTCAGCGATATCACACTTGACCAGAACAGGGTACCGGTCTGTATGCTCGATCCGCTGATAGAATGTTTGATCCGGGAGTAGTGCCCATGCCTTTCTCAGCATTGCATCAGATATGTCAACCTCATGAAGACGGTGGTCGCTTATCCTGTCCTGTACCAGGCATTGAAGGTAGATGCACAGGTCAGAGCGGTTCTGGCCAGGCCCAGAGCCAAGATTCAGGATATCTATGTCTCCTATTTTCCTGTTTAATCCAAACGCATGTTTTACAATGCCAGAGAACAGCATGCCCCTCTGGACACCTCTGAAAAACCTAATTGTCTTATGTTTATCAGAGTAATATTCCTGAGCAAGGGCATCATATACCTCTTCTGCCGATGTCATTGGGCAGGTAACTGCATAAAAATATTTAATGGTTATGAAATCGTATGCCCAAACTTATCTTAGAAAATTTTTTATATTATCTTATTCAGAAAAAACAATATGGGACTTTTTAACAGGTTTTTCAATGTCCAACTGAGGCAGCCGGAACCTGATCAGGGAAGATTCGACCTGAATAAGATCAAAGACGGGCTCTATAAGAAACTGTTCGATACGAGCAGGATCGACTCTATCAAGGGCATCAACAAGAGGATAGATGAGGATATCAGCAACCTCCGTCAGCATGTCCTAGATTTCAACAGGAAAGTGTCGCTTGTTGACTCGTTCTTAAAAACAGGGAATATCAAAGACCTTGAGAAGCTGAAGCAGGAACTGCAGAAGATCAGGAAGATCGTGGCCAGGGAGTATGACGAGGACAGGAAAGAGGACACATACACATTAAAGGCACTAAAGAGCATAAAGGACATAATCGCAAAAGAAAAAGACCTGGGCATAGAGGCAGATGAGTATGGTCTCCTTGACAGGCTAAAGATGCTCAGGAAAGATGTCGAAAACCTGGAGCCGGTGCTCGTCAGGCAGCTGAAGTTCTTCGAGATGCCGGCAGAGGAGCAGACAAAAAACATCAAGAGCCTGCTGTTTGACATCAAAGAAGAGGCCACTATAATCGGATACGAGGAAAAGCTTACAGAGAGCCTGAAAAAGGACATCAACAGGTGCGAGATTGAAGCTATACTTGCGCCGGATGAATAAGAAATAATTGCTGAATAGTTCTCTAGTTGGCCACAGCTATGCTTTTTCCCTGCCAGACATTGTCAAACATCTTCTCAAGAGCACCGGCAAAGAACTCAGTGTTTACCCATATGCCAACATCATAGGCTGGTGTTGCCTCTTCATCGTCCATCAGGTTGAATGTTATCTGCTTGCCGTCAACGATGATGAACCTTGCCTTGATATTGTCGACATGCCTTATCTCGGCAAACTCCTGCAGCAGTTCCGCTGCCTTTTGTGACTTTTTCACGATAGGGGCTGCAATCCTTATAGATACCCCTCTCTTGCTTGCCTTCTCGAGGTTTTTTCTTAGCGCGTCTGCCTTTCTTACAAGGCCTGCAGCAGTGGTCATTATCACTATAGATTTCTCAGCAGACTTGACCATCTGGTTAAGATTTTGATATATGTTGTCCCTGTTTTTCAGGGCGCCGGAGAGCTCGCTCGGCTCGATTATCTCGATGCCGTTATTATAGAGAAGGTTCAGCTCCTCAAGCACATTATCATTTTTTATCTCTTCAATAAGCCCGATATGGCTCATGGCCTGGTCATGGATGTCTTTTTTTACCCTGTCGATCACTTCAGCAGGAGGGATTGCGATGTATTTTATCGGCTTTCCGATCTTCATCACGATAAAGCCCTTCTTCTCAAGGCTTTCCAGGACATCATATGTCCGTGAGCGCGGGACATTCGATATGTCAGACAGCTCGCCTGCGCTTGATATCCCTCTTGACAGCATCGCTGTCCAGATCTTTATCTCATAGCTGTTAAGCCCGAAATCCTTGAGCTTGCTCATGAACTTTTTATCAAGAACCATGTTGCATAGTCACCTGTAATTTCATAAAAGATGGATAAAACAACTTATATATAAATCTTTCTATTTTTTATCTACTGGACAGTGGTTATAAATTAAAAACAATAAATTTATATAGGTAACTCCTTCTGGAAAACCGATGGAATTAAAGGATTATTCAAAGTACATATTCCTTGTTTTACTGGGTGTTCTGGTCTATCTTGCGTGGAAGGTGGTGGTTCCTTTTATATGGACCATTGTAACTGCAGCTCTGGTCGCCTACATCTTTTTTCCTTTATATGCATGGATAGAAAAAAAGACAAAAAGAAAGCTGCTTTCGGCGCTGGCAGTAGTAATCTTGGTGCTTATAATTGTCACAATACCCATTGCCCTTCTCATGATCTCCCTGATTAACGGGGTACAGGAAGGTATTGATTATGTCAGGACGGAATTTTCAGGGGGCGATCTGCTGTCCCTGACCTGCCAGGGGAATGAGCATGCCATCTGCAGGGGCTACAACAGGTTTGCCGGCCTGTTTCCGGAATTTGACATAAAAAGCGCGATAATCTCT
>CAZPXC010000019.1:0-25398 GCA_964590935.1 uncultured Methanosarcinales archaeon | reverse complement strand
CTTGCAACACCAACAGCCATAATGGTCGGCACAGGGAAAGGGGCAAGAAACGGCATCCTCATAAAGGGCGGAGAGGCCCTGGAGACAGCCCACAGGGTAAAGAACATCATCCTTGACAAGACAGGGACCGTAACTGTCGGAAGACCTGAGGTAAGCGACATAATCCCTCTTGGCAACATGGATGAGGCATCGGTGCTCGCCATCGCAGCCTCCCTTGAGAAGAGAAGCGAGCACCCGGTTGCAGAAGCAGTGCTCAGCAAAGCCGGTGAAAAAAAGGCTGCACTCAGGCAGACCAAGGGATTTAAAGCTGTTCCGGGGCAGGGGATAACTGCATCTATAGGAAGCAGCGCATATTTTTTGGGAAACCTGGCCCTGATGAAAGACAAGAATATCGGCTTTCATGAGCATATGCACGAGATAACAGGGCTTGAGGAGCAGGGAAAGACCGTGATGCTCCTTGCTGATTCAAAAAAACCTCTGGGTCTCATAGCAGTGGCAGACAGGATAAGAGAGACTTCATATGATGCAATCAGGACGCTGAAAAAGCTGGGACTTGGCATATACATGATCACAGGGGACAATGAGAGGACAGCAGGGGCAATCGCCCGGCAGGCAAAGATACCCCACTATTTTTCAGGCGTGCTGCCAGAGGACAAGGCAGGCTATGTCAAAAAACTGCAGAAAAAAGGTCCTGTGGCGATGATCGGTGACGGGATAAACGACGCCCCTGCGCTGGCACAGGCAGATGTTGGTATTGCGATGGGCTCAGGGACCGACGTTGCCATGGAGACAGGCAGCATTGTCCTGATGAAAGACGATCTCAGGGATGTGGCAAGAGCCATAAGGCTAAGCAGGATGACGATGAACAAGATAAGGCAGAACATGTTCTGGGCACTGTTCTACAACTCGCTCGGCATCCCTATAGCTGCAGGCGTGCTTTACCCGTTCACAGGATGGCTGCTGAGCCCTATGATCGCCGGTGCAGCGATGGCGATGAGCTCTGTGAGCGTCGTTGGCAATTCCCTGCTCTTAAGGCTCAAAAGACTGTAATCCCTTTTTCATTAGCCGGATATCTTTACTCATATCACAGAAAAAATGCACGCATACGCACGCAAACTTTATTAAAACAGATGCATTACTATTCTTCATGGCATTCTCAAAGTCATTTCCCAGGACAACCGACAAGAGCGTCTATCCGAAATGGGAGGAGATATTCCTGTCGGACAGCGAAGAGAGGGAGATAGAAAAAGAGGCGCATAGGGAGAACATAAGGCTCATGGAGAAGTGCATCGACGATGCGAAGGACATTATCGCCAAGAAGGGGCTCAAGGCATACCAGAGCGACCTTTTAAGGCTCGCTATCTCCCTGTTCGAGAAGCAGGCCAGCCACAGCGTATACTGGAAGGAGCGCAGGGCAAAGGACAGGTTCGATGAGCTGTATAGCAAGTAAAATCATCATACAAAGTAATACCTTTTTCTGGCTTATAAATAAACTCCAAAAATTTTAAATATATCGGGTGCCTATATATACATATAGAAGATACTAACACTGATTATACCCGTATTCTCTACATTGACTATTGATATTATTATATAAGGATTGGAGGTTCCGATGGATTTTGGAGATGATTATGAGGATCTGCTCCTGACCGACATAGCCCGCAGGGTATATTACTGCGGGGATTGCAATGCCGAGATGGTAGAGGTGAGTGAAAGGGACGCTTTCTGCCCGAAATGTGGCAAAAGGGGATGGAACGTGCTCTTCAGATGCCCGAACTGCGGGGAAGAGGTCATAAAGTTCAGGCAGGATATCACAGCGTTCCCTCCATGCTACAGCTGCAGCTAATCCCTGAGTTCTTCATCAGAAGGGGTCATGGTGACCATCGAAGCGATAAACATTATGACGAACACAAGGCAGAACGAGAACCCGAGCGATGCCCCGACATTTTCTCCCCAGCTCTGGAAGACGCGGTTAAAACCGCCTGATACAGTGTAGACAGCAGAAATAATGAACCCTATTATGCTGATGACCATCATGCTTGGCGGGAGTATGGCTCTTTTCATAACACTGTGTCTAGGCAGCCTTACTATAAATAATTTTTGTATTCACGGTCAAGTCGATTCAGTCCCTCAGGATGAACTTGTCTATGACCTTCTTTGCCTGCTCCCTCTTTCTCTGGTGCTCCTTTAAGAAGGTGTTCAGCTTGTCGATAAGGATCTGCTTGAGCTCGCCGCTGAGCAAAGAGCCTGACCTGTAATCATCATATATCTTTTTCAGTTTCTTGTCATCCTCTTCAAAGAATGTCAGCCACTGGTAGCTTGTATCTATATCAGGATTGCCTCCTTTTTCCCTGTGCTCTGCCACAGTTGCCTGGCCTCCTGAAAATGCGTACTTGTTGACCTTCTTCCGGACAGTGTCCGCATCATCTGTGGTGAAGATGGTAGATTCCTGGCCAGTCGATGTTGACATCTTGCCTGAGGGGCCTGTAAGCGCCGGGAGGAACACGTTGTGTATGGCAGCTGTCTTCGGATAGCCGAGCTTGGGAGCGACATCCCTTACTATCCGCCAGTACGGGTCCTGGTCTATGGCCGCCGGTATCAGGGTCCTAATCTTTTCCCCTGAAAGCACAGAGGGCAGGATGCAGGGCGCTGCCTGGAGCGCGGGCCAGAAATACAGCCCTATGTTGGTCTCGTTTGTAAAGCCAAAGACGGACTTGGCGGTCGATGCAGTCACCCTCTTTGCGACCTGTATAGCTATCCGGTAAAGCGTCTTTGCATAGTCCGTGTCCACTATTATGAAGGTCTTCCTGTGGTCAAATCCCAGGGCGATCAGGTCAAGGGCATTGTCGTATGCAAGCTTATTGGTCTCCTCCAATGAAAGCTTCGGCCGGTAGAGGAACTTCTCATCATCTGTTATCTGGAAATACAAGGGTACGTCAAAGGCATCCTGGAGATATTTTGTGAACATCCATGGTATGATATGGCCCAGGTGAGTATGGCCGGATGGCCCCCTGCCGGTGTATAGGGCAAACTTCTTTCCGGCGCTGTATTCCTTCAGCAGCACGTCCAGCTCACGGTGGCTGAAAAATATCTTCCTCCTGAGCATATGGTGGGAATGGCCTGCTGCTTTCTCTATCTTCTTTACAAGCGATTCTGTCAGGGGCTGGGTCCCGAACTGCTCAATAAGCTTGTTGTAGTCGACCTCGCCGCTGACCTCCCAGGGCGTCACCACAAACACCTTATCAGGGTCTATTATTCCATCAACCTCAAAAATATCAATGCTGGAGCTTTTACTGGAGATTGTGTTAAGGTACTTCTTAAGGTCGTCTAGGATAGCGGTCTCATCATGCTGTGAAAGAAGCCAGATGAAATAGATACAGTTTTTCGTGCTGCCTGTTATCCGGGTGGAATGATCAGGGCCATAGACAACGCTGGCCATGACCTCTTTTCCTTCCTTGAGCACGATGTCACCAGGCTTTGTGATCTGTCTATCCTTGTTTATCTTTGTGTAGGCCTCTGTGCCGTCACTGATGTCAAAGACAAGGTCGTCCTTTATCCTATCCAGGTCATGGCCGGACATCAGGCAGGAATGCCCAAGCTCTGTCATGAACATCGCATCCTTCAGCGTCGATGTTGCCGGGATATCCTTTCCGTTGGCAATCGACCTTATCTGGTGTTCGACAGGATAGGTCTTTTTGAATCTCTTGTAGAACCTGTTATATTCTTTTACCAGGCCTGTGCTCAGCGGAAGTTTTTTTCCCCTTATCCCTTCCACTATTCCCTTCTTTTCCTGCTCAAGCCCTGTGCTCTTTTTCTCGCTTGTGAAGTTCTTCGCGGTGATGGCGATGAATTTTGCTTCAGGATACTTCTCTGTAAGCCTCCTGGTCAAGCTGATTTTCATGCTGATACTGCAAAACAGACAGTATTAATAAATCTTTTCTTTGAACAGGCCCCGCCCTGATTTATCCCAAAAAATCTAAACGTTTTTATATAAGAATAGTTTATTGTGCCATAATGAAAAAAAGAGCTATATTGTTCATTATTTCTATACTGGTAGTTGCACCAGTTATTGCTGTATGGAACGTTGATGTAAACAATGATGGCTGCATAGACCAAAAAGACCTTGACCTCGTGACCGCAAGCGAAGGTGTCCGGGGCGCAAGTGACTATGATGTGACAGGGAACATGGTCGTTGATCAGGAGGATATCGACATAGTCCAATCCTATATCGACAGGGGCAGCAAGTCCGGGAACTGTAATGGCTTCCTGTGCAAGCCCGAGCTCTGCAACGGGGAGGATGATGACTGCGACGGCAATGTCGATGAAGACAGCCCGATGTGCAGTGAAGGGTCTGTCTGCATGGAGGGGGAATGTGTCGTTGATGCCGGAGACTGCTATGACTCTGACGGGTATAACATCTATGCGAGGGGCAAGGCTGTCGGGACAACAGCGGACGGCCTTCTTACAGAGGGCGAAGAGTCCTGCTATCAGAGGGACATCTACAACCAGCTCAAGAAGGCAACAGAATGCTACGGGAAGGACTGCTCCATGCTGGAATACTCATGCTCAGCATCCGGCCAGCTTGACATCCAGTATGTAGACTGCGAGTACGGCTGCAGGTTCGGAAAATGCAGGAACATAACCAAGAGATGTCATGAGGAGGACAATGGCCTGGACATGTTCAGGAAAAGTGACGGGTGGTTCGATTCAGATTCAGGCAGGATATGGCTCAACGACACCTGCATAGACAAAGACGGCGACGGTGCGAACGAGACACTGGTCGAATATGTCTGCCTGGAAAAATTTGACACAACTACCAGCACCCTGATCGAAAACTATACTACTTATGATATAACATGCTCATGCAACGACGGGAGATGCACAAATGTCAAAGAAGGGAGCTGCGCAGACACTGACGGGACCGACAAGTACACCAAAGGTTACAGGTACAGCGTCCTGGCAAACGGCACGATAACCCACAGCTTTGACAGCTGCATGGTGAAATCAGGTAGTGCCCTCAACAAAGCAGAGAGATGCTCCGGCGACAACTGCTATGTCAAGGAATACAGCTGCGATTTCAAGGGAAACCCTCTTGAATTAGTTCAGGAGTGCAACCTGGGCTGCGATGACGGCAAATGCACAGGCGCAGAGTGCAGCAGCACACAGATACTCGTCACTGCCGGCAGCTCCACCCTTGGCTATGACGCGGACTGTGAATACAGGCCTTCAGAGGCAAGCAATCCCCTGGACCTGCCCGGCAGCAGTTTTGATGACAAAGGGGATTTTGCATGCTGCAGCGGCAACAGTGAGGCTTACTGCGTGCATGACAGCAGGTGCTATCCATCATCCAGGAACAGCAACTATTATAACTTCAGCGGCGAGATCGCCGCATGCGGCTGCTCTGACTCTTCATGCTCCTTCGAAGATGGGAATCATGCCGGCCTGTGGTATGACCTTGACTCGTCAAAAGACCTCTGCGAAGGAGGGACCGGCTCATGTAACATCAAATGGTATTCAAAAACCGGCTTTAGATGGATAAAGCCCGGCGAGACCATGCCGCAGCAGGAGAACGTCTGGGAATATGAAGACACCAATGCAGAGTGCTGCGGCGATGATTCAGGGGAGTTTGTCGTGTGCGAAGGCACCAGCTGCATATGCTGTGGCTCGAAGGATGACACATATGACAACGGCGCATGCAAAAAAGCAGCATCCGCAACCGAAGAGCAGACACAGGCAGAACCTGCCGAGGCGATGAAAGACAACAATGCAGCCGCAGATAAGACAGACGAGCAGGCATCCTCCAAAGATGAGCCCTTGCCAGGCGAAATTGATGAAAAAAGCCCTGATCACGTGAGAACAATCATTTTCGTATGCGTGATGTTCGCCCTTGCCGGCGCCGTCGCGCTCATGTTCTTTGGAGGGAAAAGAAAACCGAAAGAGGAAGAGCAATAATGTAAGGGCAGAAGGACCGGTTCAGTCGCCACATAGATAAAATGGATTATTACCTGTTGACACCAAAAGAGGTTATAGCTGAGCTTATGAGCAGCAGCTCAGGGCTGGCCGAGCATGAGGTCAGGCTCAGGCAGGAAAAATTCGGCAAGAACATCATCGAGATCCAGCGTCCGATATCATTCTTTAAGCTGCTGCTGCTCCAGTTCAAGAACTATCTCGTGTGGCTGCTGATCGTCATCGCGGCTTTCGCATTCCTCACAGGCTTCTATCTTAAGATGCATGAGCAGATAATCGACGGTGTGATAATATCATTTATCATAATAATAAACGCCTTTACAGGTGCATACCAGAGCTTCAAGTCGGAGAAGGCTGCTCAGCTGCTAAAATCCATGCTCAAGAACGAGGCTCTTGTGTTAAGATCAGGGAAAAAATCAAAAATCAATGCAGAGGAGCTGGTCCAGGGCGACATCATCATGCTCAAGGAGGGCGACAAGGTCCCTGCAGACTGCAGGATAATAGAATGCGAGGAGCTGCATGTTGATGAATCTATGCTTACCGGCGAGAGCCAGCATGTGACCAAGAACAATACAGCCATCAAGAACATCGTCCCTCTTGCTGACAGGAAAAACATGCTGTACATGAATACTTATATTGGAAGAGGGGAAGCCACCTGCATTGTTACTGACATCGCCAAAGCGACAGAGGTCGGCAAGATATCGAAATCTCTTGATTATGAGCAAAAAACTCCCTTTGTAGAGGAGGTCGATGTGGCAAGCAAGAGGATAACCTATGTTGCCATATCATTCATAGTAATCGTCCTTGCGATATTCTTGCTGAGGGACAACAACTGGGTCTCCATCTTCATGATAGGCTCAGCGCTTGTCATAGGCTCGATCCCTGAAGGGCTTCCTGCCATCGTCACCTTCTCGCTTGCGGCTTCGTCCATCAGGCTTGCAAAGAACAATGTCCTGATAAAGAACAAGACGCTTCTCGAGACACTTGGCAGCGTGGATGTGATATGCACGGACAAGACAGGCACCCTCACAGAGAACAGGATGTCTGTAAAGCGGCTGTTTTTCGACCTGAAGGTCAGCGACACCCATGCAGGCATGCTCAGAGAGACCCTCTACCAGTTCAGGAACTGTGCGCTCCTGTGCAACGAAGCGAAAGATACTGACAAGGGGTTTGTCGGCGACCCTGAAGATATCGCACTGATCGACCTTTTGAACGAAATAGGAACGGACATCATCAAGCTGAGGGAAGAGTTCCCGTGCCAAAAGCTTGAACCGTTCTCGTCTGAGAAGATGTATGCAAGCTCATACAATAAGCTCGACAAGGACATTATAAGATACACAAAAGGCGCTCCTGAGGCTATACTTGCCAGATGCAGGTTCATCCTCCATAACGGAAGAGTCAGGCTACTTACCGAGAAGGACAAAGAGATCATAAACGGGGCTGTCAGGGCATTCTCTCTGCAGGCTCTGAGAAACATCGCCTTCTGCTATAAGCTAATAAAAGGAAATGACACAGGCATTGATTCCGAGGTTTTCATCGGCATGGTCGGGATATATGACAAGCCCAAGGAGAACGTAAAGAGGACCGTGGAGATGATACATGAGGCAGGCATCACACTGAAGATGATAACCGGCGACAATATCAACACTGCAAAAGCAATAGCCCTGGAATGCGGGTTCGGCGATGTCAAGGCCACGACATGGGAGGAGCTAAAGGACCTCTCAGCAGAGGACCTGAAGGACACTGTCGAAGAATGCAACGTATTTGCCAGGATGTCGCCGGAGTTCAAGCTGAGGATCGTCGCTGCTCTCCAGGACAGGGGAAGAAGGGTCGCGATAACAGGAGACGGCGTAAACGATGTCCCTGCGCTGAAAAAAGCTGAGGTCGGGATAACCATGGGCAAGAGGGGCTCAGACATCGCCAAGGAGGCTGCTGACATCATCCTGCTCGATGACAATTTCACCTCGATAACCCACGGGATAAGGGAGGGCAGGACAATATTCTCCAACATACGGAAAGTGATAAACTATCTCCTGACGGCTAACCTTGCAGAGGTGCTTGTCGTATTTATCGGCGCCCTGATGGGGGTGATGCCGTTTCTTGCCATACAGCTCCTGTGGGTCAACTTCGTGACAGACATCGCGCCTGCGATGTCGCTCGGCCTCGACCCGTCGCACAAGGACATAATGAAAAAGATGCCGACAGGCAAGAACGAGAAGCTGCTGAACAGGAGGATCACCCTTCTCACCATATTTATCGGGCTGAAAAAAGTGCTCATCATGTGCTTTTTGTTCTTTATGACATACAGCATGACAGGCAACCTTGCCCTTGCACAGACAATATCCTTCACATGGCTTGTCCTGTCGCATTTCGTCAGGGTCGCTGCTATCCGCTTTGACGAGAAGGTAAACCTCTTTGTCAACAAGTACCTCAACTGGTCAATAGCCATCCCTGTGCTGTTCCAGATCCTTATAATATATAGCCCCCTGTCCGAGCTGTTCCATGTAGTGCCAATGTCGCTCTTCCAGTGGGCTGTCCTGTTAAGCTCTTTCGCGCTCGCAGTCGGCCTGGCAAAGGTCATAACCGAGATCATCGACAAGAATATTCCCAACACAGAGCATGATTACTAGGTTGCCCCACAAAGCCAATTTCTCATTTTATCCGAAAAAGGGAAACTGAATGAAAATAAACCAAATATTAATATACCAATGGATTTCACATAGTGTAGATGAAGCATACACTGAAGATAACGATACTCCTTGTCCTTATATTCATACTGGCGCAGGTTGTAGGGCTTGCCATCATAAACCAGTACATAAACATTGGCGAGACAAAGAGGACTGGGAAGACCGTCGTCAATGAAGGCACTTACAATATCACGGGGCTGTCACCTCCTACTGTGGAGAACGAGTCATACTCCTGGATATATATCATGGGCGCTGTTCTTTTCGGGACTGTGCTGGTGCTCCTGATAGTAAGGTTCAGGAAAAGAAGGCTCTGGAAGCTGTGGTTCTTCCTAAGTGTCATCACATGCCTTACTGTGGCCCTTGCGCCTTTCGTCGAGATGATAGTCAAGAGGATCGGGCTTGCGCAGTATGCCCTCCTGATCACTATCCTGATCTCGGGTATCCTGTCAATATACAAGATATTCAAACCAAATGTGTATGTGCATAACCTCACAGAGATATTCATATACGGCGGGCTTGCTGCTCTCATCGTCCCGATAATCAACACTGTGTCAGCGGTGGCGCTGCTCATCGCCATCTCATTGTATGACATGTATGCTGTATGGCACAGCAAGCACATGGTCACGATGGCAAAGTTCCAGGCAAAATCCAGGATATTTGCCGGGCTGATGATAAACTATGAGAAGCAGGAAGCGCCGGCCGGACAGAAAAGGGTTGAGGTTACGGATGCGCCTGTGGCAAAAAGATCCACGCATGAGAAGGGCACTGCAAAAAAGGCGAGGTCTGCCATACTTGGCGGCGGCGATATCGCGTTCCCCCTCCTATTTTCAGGCGTCGTCATGAAAACTACCGCAAGCTACATCAGCCCGCTCATCGTAACCGTATTCGCAGCTGCCTCGCTTCTTACGCTTTTCATGATCGGCAAAAGCAACAGGTTCTACCCGGCCATGCCCTTTATCAGCGCCGGCTGCTTTATAGGTTTCGGCGTTGTCAAGATGCTCGCGCTGGCAGGCTGATTTACTGAGTAAGATAAAATAATAATCTTTATATATATGGGATAATTCCTCTGCAGGAATAGATTTAGAGGGGTGTTCGAATATGAAATTAACTTTGGCTGAGCCGAAATACTTTAAGGATAGCATCACCATCATCTCGGACCTGGTCAATGAAGCTCGCTTTAAGATCACCAAGAACGCGCTTGAAATGGTCGCAATGGACCCTGCAAATGTCGCGATGGTCATATTCAAGCTCTTGAGCAGCAGCTTTGTTGAGTACGATGTCAAGAAAGATATGGAGATCGGCATAAATCTCGTTGATATGAAGCAGGTTATGCGAAGGGCTAAGAACAACGATACAGTGAGCCTTGAGGTAACCTCTGACAACAGGATAAAGATAACCTTCAAGGGGAACAACGTAAGGACCTTCTCACTCCCGATAATCGAGCTTGAGGACAGGGAGCAGAAGATACCGGAGCTTAACTTCCCTGTATCCATAACCACAAGTTCTGCCAACCTCATGGACGCGATGGAGGATGTCGGCATCGTGGCAGAGTCTGTAACATTCATGTCAGAGCCGGACAAGCTCACCATCATGGCTGAAGGGGACATGTCCAAGGCCACGATTGAGATAAAGAAGAACGACGAGACCAAGTTCAAGTCTGAGACACAGGACAAGATAAAGGCCAAGTACTCCATCGAATACCTCAAGAAGATGGTCGCAGGCAGCAAGCTCGCGGACTCGGTCCAGATACAGTTCAACAACGACTACCCGCTGAAGATGGACTTCAAGGAGGTCGACAGGGTCATGCTGAGCTTCATCCTCGCGCCGAGGGTTGAGAACGACTAATTCTTATTATAATTTTATATATTTAACTAAGGTGACTACAAAACCCTTTAGTTGTAGTCGCCTGGAATAAAAATATTTAAATATGTAGTCACCTATATTCTTATTATGCATGTGGAAAAGAGAAAAACAGGAAAAAATATCAAATACTATCTTGGTCATTCTTACAGGGAGGGCTCAAAGGTCCATAAGTTCAGGAAGTACTTGGGCCAAAACCTGTCCAAAGAAAAGCTTGAGGAGAGGAAGAAAATAGCAGAAAAGCTCCTCCTGGAAGAAGTCCATAAATACAACATTATAAGCGACCCCCTTCAGTTTGAGTTATCCAAAGATGACATCCAGAGGATAAAGCTTCTTGAGAAGCAGATTCCTGTAAAGATTTCCCATCTGTCTGAAGCGGACTGGAAAACTTTTTCAGAAATCTTTACATACAACACCAATGCCATTGAGGGAAGCAGGCTAAATAAGAAAGAAGTGAAGGATATCCTGGAAAAAGACAAATGGCCTGACAAGTCAAAAGAAGATATTGCTGAAGCATACGGCGTTGATGAGGCAATACGTTTTATACGCGGCACAAAGGAGCATATTTCACTGGACATCATAAAAAAAATCCATAAGATTGTTTTTAAGAACTCAAAGCCTTTCGCGGGCAGATTCAGAAAGAAAGGGGAAGAGGTCGTTGTTATTGACAACAGGGGCACAGTTGTCCATGAAGGAGCTCCGCAATCCAGGATAAAGTATCTTCTGAATGAGCTGATCGGCTGGTATGAGAAAAATCAAAATAAATATCCTGCACTTGTGCTTGCAGCTGTAGTCCATAACCAGTTTGAGAATATCCATCCTTTTGCCGATGGAAACGGAAGGGTTGGAAGGATCCTGCTTAATAATATACTTCTAAAGCATGGCCTGTCCCCTATAAATATTGATTTTAAGAACAGGATAGAGTATTATGCTTCCCTTAAATCATATGAGATGGACAAGGACCTGAAGCCTACAATCGATCTTTGCATGAAAGAATATAGGAACTTAAGCAAGGAATTGAAGAAGTGAGGTGACTGCACAATCTCCAGTTGTAGTCACCTGTGAAAATTCTTTCTTAAAATGTAGTCACCTGTTTGATTTCACATTCAGGCACACTGAAAAAGACTAGACCAGAAGCCTGTTTTTTTGCCTTACCAATTATCTTTTCAAAGCAGCCTATCCAACTCATAGAGACTCGTAATCTTCATATCAGCCTTCAGGACATTCCTGTGCTCTTTCCTGTCTATGAGGACCGAATATATCCCTGCGTTTCTTGCCGAGAGTATGTCCTCATCTGCATTGCCGACGTATATTGTCTCAGGCCGGGATACCTTCATCTTCCTCATGCATTCTATAGCGCCGCCGGGGTGTGGCTTCCCGTCGATGCCCAGGTCTGGATGCGCGATCACGACCGTGTCAAAGAGCCTCTCGCCAAGGATAGAGAGCTCCATCTGCGCAATCTCCGGTATCGCACCGGTGAAAACCGCTGTATTTATGCCCCTTTGCCTGAGGGTTTCTAAATAATCTGTATCCCTGAATGCGAAAGAATACTTTTTCCTGAGCAATGGGTCATCATATTTCCAGAAGACTTTCCAGAAAACATCAGGGTCGATGCCCCATTTCCTGATTATAGTATCCCTGCTGTGCATGAACCAGAACTGCTCAATATCACCCTCTGCGGGTTTTATCCTGAGCTTCCCGAACACCTTTCCCATGACTAGGTCCCGGTATTCCTTCTTAACAGAAACAAGGGTGCCGTCAAGGTCAAATATCACTGCTCTGAATCTCATTCTAAAAGGATCGCCGGCTTGCCTGGCATCGACTGGGCTGCCTTTTTCTCGCTGGTATCATTTTCCATGACAATCTCAACCTCTGCGCCAAACTCCTGCCTGAGCGTCTCCAGCGATTCTTTCAGCGCTGCAAGCTCCTTGTCGCGGGATATGATGACAGGCGGGATCCTGGACTGGTTCTTAAGGAGCATGGGCACGAGCCTGGATATCTCCTTTCCATAAGACCTCAGCGTCGTATTCATCAGCTCCTTTATTATCGCACCAGGCTCCCTTGTCTTTTCGATAAGCCCGGACAGCTGGCTGAGGAAGTCGTATTTCCATCCGTCAGCGATGAACAGGGTTATCTTCTTCGGCTTCTCTATCTTTGCGAGGTCCATCACAGCCAGGATGTCCCTCCTTGTCTCCTCCACAAGGTTTTCTGCCGCATCTGCCTCTTCGTCTATCTTTGACTCGTCATAATCAGGCCATTTTTCAATGGATGCAAAGGGCTTCATGCCTATCTTTTCCCATATCTCTTCTGCGATATGGGGGGTGAACGGCACCATCAGCAGGGCAAGGTTCCTTAGCGCAAATCCGAGAAGGTCAGGATCCATGTCCTTATGCTTCATTATGCTGCCTGCCAGCTTCATGATGGCGCCGACCGCCTGGCTGTGCCTGAAGCTCGCTATCTGCTCTGTCACGCTCCTTACCGTCCTGTGGACAAGGCTCAGGATATACTTCTCCCTGCTGCTGAGCGCTGTCTCATCAAAATGCCCGAAAGATACCTTCTTCCTGCTATCATCGACAAAGCCCCATACCCTCTGAAGGAACCTGTACGAGCCCTGGACTCCCTTGTCAGACCATTCAAGCTCCTTTTCAGGAAGCGCTGCAAACAGTATGAAGAGCCTGGCTGTATCAGGCCCGTACTTAGTGTAGATGTCAGCCGGGTCAACGACGTTGCCGACAGACTTTGACATCTTCTCACCGTCCTTTATGACCATCCCCTGGGTCAGCAGCCTTGCAAAGGGCTCATCAAAATCAAGCAGCTTCATGTCCCTCAATGCCTTTATGAAGAACCTTGAATACAGGAGATGGAGGATCGCATGCTCGATGCCGCCGATATACTGGTCGACAGGCATCCAGTAGTTCACATCACTCTTTGAGAATGGTTTGCTGTCAAGTTTCGGGGAACAGAACCTCACAAAGTACCATGAAGAGTCGATGAACGTATCCATGGTATCGGTCTCCCTCCTTGCCTTCCCCCCGCATCTCGGGCATCTTGTATTGACGAACTCCTTTACTGTCTCCAGAGGGTTGCCTGTGCCTGTAAATTTTGCCTTGGAGGCCTTCGGGAGCCTTACCGGCAGGTCCTTATCAGGGACGGGTACGACGCCGCACTTGTCACAGTATATTACAGGTATAGGTGTGCCCCAGAAACGCTGCCTGCTTATCAGCCAGTCCCTTATCTTGTAGTTGACTGTCCTTTCGCCCCAGCCGTTCTTCTCAAGCATCTCTGATATCTGCTCTATGGCATCGAGGTTGTTCATGCCGTCAAACTCGCCTGAATTGATTAGTGTGCCCTGCTCAACAAAGGCGCGGCCCATCTTCTTCATCTTATCAACAGTAAGCTCGTACTGCGACGGCGCGATGACTATCTTTATCGGGATATCGTATTTTACGGCAAAGTCAAAGTCACGCTGGTCATGGGCAGGAACGACCATCACTGCGCCTGTCCCGTAATCCATAAGCGCATAATCAGCGACATAGAGCGGGAATTCCTCTCCGTTCACCGGGTTGATGAAATATTTTCCAAGGAACATGCCGAACTTCTCCCTGCCCTCGGCTGTCCTTTCGATCAGGCTGCGCTTCTTCTGTTTTCTGATAAAATCCATCACCGGCTTTTCGTGCTCTGTCCCTTTTACGAGTACACTGACTAAGGGATGCTCAAGCGCCAGCACAAGGCAGGTTATGCCGTATGCTGTGTCAGGCCTGGTCGTGAAAGTGGATATGGTCTTGTCTGTATCTTTTATCCTGAAATGGATTATGGTCCCGTGGCTCTTGCCTATCCAGTTCTGCTGCATGGTCTTTACCTTCTCAGGCCAGTGCTCAAGCCTGTTCAGGTCATCAAGCAGCTCATCTGCATACTCTGTTATCTTCAGGTACCACTGCTCAAGCTCTTTTTCGCCGACCTCAGAATGGCATCTCCAGCATTTGCCCTGCTCTACCTGCTCGTTTGCGAGCACTGTTTTGCAGTTAGGGCACCAGTTCACAGCAGACTTCTTCTTGTAGGCAAGGCCCTTTTCAAGAAACCTCAGGAAGAACCACTGGTTCCACCTGTAATACCTGGGGTCGCAGCTCGCAAGCTCCCTGTCCCAGTCATAGCTCAGCCCCATCTCTTTCTGCTGGCTCCTTATCGCCCTGATATTGTCCAGTGTCCATTTTTCAGGGTCAGCCCTGTTCTTGATGGCAGCGTTCTCAGCAGGCATCCCGAACGCGTCATATCCCATTGGATAAATAACGTTAAGCCCCTGCATCCTCTTGAACCTGGCAAGGGCATCACCTATGGAGTAATTCCTTAGATGCCCCATGTGAAGCTTCTCGCTGGGATAGGGATACATCTCAAGGCAGTAGAACTTCTTCCTCTTCGGGTCTGCCTTTGAGCTGAAAATATTTTCTTTTGCCCAGCGCTTCTGCCATTTGCTTGCAAGGTTGTTTAGGTCTATCATTGATAAAAGGTATTTTTATCCTATATTTAAGCTTTATTGAGATGCTCAAGCAATCTCACTGCCTGCTCAAGAGAACTTCCGAGAGCCTTGTCCTCATCTCCTATGTAATTGGAGGGATTGAAGGGTATATGATTAGACACACCTTTGATTGAGACGCTCTCTACACCCTTCATCTGGCCTGACAATGAGTACAGAAAAGCTGTTTCCATATCTACAAGATACGGTTCTTTATGTTCAAGGAACCTATTGTATACCTCCCTGAACCTGAGAAAGCCCGGAGGGGGATTGGTGCTTCTCAGCTTAGGGCCTGAATAGACAGGAACCTCTTTTCCGCCCTGCTCTGCAAGCAGACAGCCATACCCGTAAAATGCATCTGAAGAGATTATCGTCCCACGTGGTATTTTAAGCTTTTTTGCCTCTTCCATAAGTGCCTTGGACGGATAAGCATATGTCTTATCAGCAGTATAGAAAGACTGTGCCCCCTCATTATTAAGCTGTGCCTTATCTACAACCACTGGCTGACCTATTTTATAGTCGGGAGATGAACCGCATGTGCCTGCATGAACCAGGTTTATGTACTTCATGCCCCTATGATCTCTCAGGATTGAAAGCTCTGACAGTACACACTCCACTGATGCGGAACCAAGCCCTGCGATTACCACTGGAAATTTTGTCTTTCCTTCTGCAAGTAAGGAATGAAACTCCCTTGAATGGCTCACATCAGATATTGTATAACCCCTGTCTTCCAGCGTGCGCTGAACCTTGCCCGGGTCCTCACCGAACACAACAAGCATATTCTCTGCAATATAATCCTCATTTAGTCTTAATAAAGCTGTTTCCACTCTGCTTCACCCCCTATTGGCATAGATGTCAGATCTTCAAGAAAACTTTCTCGTTTAAGATCTTCAATCATAAAGAAAATCATTTTCCCGCTGATTTTAAACTTGTCTTCCAGATGCTCCATATAGCACTCCATCTTGCTTATATCCTCAAACACACCTTCAAAGAGGAAATCATAACCATTGTTGACCTTATATAATGAATTTACATTTACACTGCTGAGCAGGAACTTTCTCAGCAACTCTCTGTAATCTTTGCGTAATTTGACAAGCACATTAACAACGATATTATATCCAAGCCTGTTAAAATTGAGAAGGGTCGTGTGTTTTCTTATGAGGTCGTTGTTGTTTCTAAGTTTTTCAAAAATAGTAGATACAGGTATATGGGTCCTTTTGCTCATGTTGGTCAGAGACTCCCTGGCATTTCTTCTTAGCTCAGAAAGGATCAACAGGTTACGATTGTCGAACATTAAGCTCACCTCATAAAAATTTTGTTAAAAAAACGTAATTTTTCCCTCATTATGAAAAAAGCAGGTCTTTCAAGCATATAAAATTTGTTATATTTTTTTCGGTAATTATGGAAAAATATATTAATATATTTGACATATTTACAAAAAATGCTTACTAAAACTGATAAAAAAATACTAAGTCTGCTTGATACCAACCCTAGGATTTCACAGTCTGAAATATCAAGAACGCTGGGTATTCCTCAACAGACCGTCAATTACAGGATAAACAGGATGCTAACAGGCGGGGATATTACGAAGTTTGCGACATTGATTGATTTTATGAAACTTGGTTTCAAGGAATATCATCTTTTCTTCAGAACAAGAGATTATACAAATAATAAAACAAGGATATGGGATTATTTTTCAAAGCACCCAAACATCTGGTGGGCAGCCAAGATAGGGTCATACTATGATATCATGATCCAGGCAGTGGTTCAGGCGCCAGAAGATATTGAGCAGATCATCGACAATATGAATAACAGTTTTGGAGGCATTTTCAGTAATGAAAACATCTTTGAGGTAATCAAGCATGAGATGTTCACGCATCCTTTTTTATCCAATCAACTCAAGAAAAGGTACATATACGAGCAGACCAACAACCTGGTCGTTTTGTCTGAAAAGGAATGGACAATCCTGAAGCTTATCAAGGACAACTGTAGGATTCCCCTTCTCAGGATCGTTAAAGAAACAAAACTGGATTTCAAAACTGTAAAGAACAAGATCCGCTCACTTCAGGAAAGGAAAATAATCCTGGGATACAGGCTTTTTCATAGTATAAAATCCAGAAAAGCTTATCTTGCACTTATAAAATATGGTGGTTTTTCAAGAGAGGCGCTTAATAAGCTGATTTCAGACATATATGGAATAAGAGAATTTACGCATTACTGGAAACTTATTGGTGAGTATAACCTGATTATACATGCAAGATGTGAAAACTATGAGCAGTTCCATGATATATTCGCAAGTCTGCGCGAGCATAACAAGATAATCAAAAGCTATGTTCTTATACCCGTGTTCAGGGATATAATAGTTAATACGCTTCCCTGTGAGCAGCCGCATCCCTCACACACCTAATCATTAATCTGGGTTTGATATAACTATGGGATAATAACATACATTTAAATATTATAAAAAAAGACAATAGACCGGGGTTAAGCATATGAATAAGGTTCCTACAGGCATTCCCGGATTTGACAATCTGATAGAGGGCGGCTTTAACCATAAGAGCGTCAACCTTATCGCAGGAGGTCCTGGGTGCGGAAAGACCCTCATGTGCATGCAGTTCCTGCACAACGGCATCACCAAATACAATGAAAACGGGCTTTTCATATCTTTCGAGGAGAACATCGATGACCTCAAGAAGGATGCAGCTGCCATGGGCTGGGATTTCGACGAGCTGGAGAAGCAGAACCGGGTGAAGTTCATCTACTTCCATCCCTATGAGGTAAGGGACATCCACCGGGACCTTGAGGACCAGATAAAGTCTGTCGATGCAAGGAGGGTCGTGATCGACTCCACATCTGTATACGGCATGACGCTCGAGACCCCTTTTGAGGTAAGGAAAGGGCTGTTTGACCTTACGCTGATACTCAAGAGGATGGGCTGCGTCTCGCTCTTGACGACAGAGGTTACAGAAGGCCAAAACATGAGCAGGCTCTCCAGGTTCGGCGTGGAGGAATTCTTATGCGACAGCATAACCCTGATAACATTCGAGAGCATGGGCGGTGATTTCTCAAGAAGCCTTATTGTCAGGAAGATGAGGCGCTGCAGGAACAACGAGGACATCCATCCCCTGGAGATCGTGAACGGGCAGGGGCTGAAAGTCCATTCATTGAAATAAGATATTTAAAATAATATTTAAATAGTCTTTTTATCAATAGATAGGGTTACTGACCATGAAAAAAACCTTAATCAAGCTGATCGCGCGTTTTATCGGCCATAAGGGAATCACCTTTGATGGCGGCAGGGTATATTACTGGAAGGTGCCTATGATCGTGCTTCCTATGGATATCCTGGCATTTCTGCAGCATAATCTCGAAAAAGAGTTCGGGCCAGATACCAGAAAGATACTGTATTCTCTTGGCAAGATCCAGGGCAAGAACGGGACAAACATACTGATAGAAAGGTTCAAGATCATACCAGATGCAAAAGACCTCTCATTTTTTATGGAACAGACAGAATTCATCGGGGTTGGAAAAATCAAGATGATCAATAATGACTTTGCCAATTGCCATATGGAGATAGGCAACAACAACTCGCCCAATGCCAGGGCATATGTGAACCTGTTCGGAAAAAGAGAAAAACCCATTTGCGACTATGCCAGGGGCATGTTCGCCGGAGCGTTTCAGGCGATATTCAATGCATCGGCAAGAAAAAAAGAGGATTTTGAAGGCATTGAGGTTGAGTGCATTGCCAAGGGCAATCCTTCCTGCAGGATAGAGATAAAGAGGGTCTCTGAATGGGATGCCTCTGATCCAGGCATAAAAGATGAGCTTCCTGCCATTTTCCCGGAAATTGATGAAGCCAGAAAGAAAGAAACGCTGGCCATGCTGCTCAAACCGCCGTTAGAGAGCATGATCAACCCAGAGACAGAGCTGAGCAGGACAATAAAAAGGTATCATGGTGAATACCACCTGAAATTCATGGAAGGGGGCATTGTCACCATCTTCGGCATGGACAGCCTCATCACCCCGATGGATATTTTTATGCTCTTATATTATGTATTATCCAAGAGGTATGGGGCAAATGCAAAAAAGATATTCTATGATGCAGGCAGTTTCCTCGCAAAGAAGTCAACCGAGCTTATCTTCAATGAGCTGGGGCTGCGAAAGGGGCAGGTACAAAACATAAATATTGCTTTTGAACAGCCGGGATTGTTCGGTCTAGGCACTGTTCATATAGTAAAGAAGGATACAAAAAATCATGATTATATCTTCAAGGTCGATAAGGCTCCGGGGGTCCATTATTCCAAATTAATAGGGTTAAAAAAGGAAAAAGCAGACGACTACCTTGCCGGGTTTTTTAACGGGGTCCTTGAATATCTTTTTGACCTGAAATTTAGCACCATCGAGGAGAAGTGTGTCGTATCAGGGAGCCCTGTCTGCCTGTTCAGGTCTACAGGAAAATGATTCACTTTCCTGCTACTACAAGATTGTCCCTGCCCCTGTAAAACCTGTCTGATTTCTCATATATTTTTGAGAAACCGGCGGACAGAAGCATGTTTAAGAAAGAGTCAAGGCTGCAGATCAGGTAATTCCCTTCTTTCTGCTGCATATCAATATACCTGTTTGCAAGCTTTGCCTGGTCATTCTCCCTGAAGAATTCAACTGTTTTTCCAAGGCTCCCGAAAAAACCAAAACCCTTGTCCCTAAATGATTCATAAGCATGCCAAAGGCAGTATGGTATCCAGTCGCCTGTCCGCATCTGCCTGTTGATGTCTGATATATAGAATCTTGAATCCCGGCTGTTATCCAAGCACCCATACGCATCCTTTAGAACCTTATCTGGCTTTATCGAATCTATGCCGCCGACAGTATAAAGGCTGTGTATCATGAGGATATGGCTGAACGGCCGGGAATATTTATCAGCTATCGACGGGATGTCTTCCACAATATCTTTTTTAAGTATATCCACATTCTTCAAACCATGTTGTCTGACCTTTTCTTCTGCCTTTTCAAGCATAATCTCAGAATTATCGACTATAACAAACCTTGAATCCGGAAACATCTTTGCAAGCGGCAGCGTGAAATTCCCTGTACCGCAGCCCAGGTCGGCAACCAGGGAGTCTTTTTTTATCGGCAGTTCCCTGAAAAAAGCCGTCACCTTATCAACCAGCTGCAGATAAGCAGGATTCGATCCGCTCATCGTTATCGCATCATACTGCTCTGCATATCTGTTCCAGTCAACCTCGATACTACTCATCGAAATACAGCCCCCTGTTTATCGCCTCTTCGTTGACGGTCCTTGAGTACTCGTTCCATTTGTCGACATCGGATATAGGGATAGGTTCTGTGACCCTCTGAAGGAAAGAGACTTTCATACCAGGGATGGTCTCCGGCCGATTTAATGTCTTCCATCTGTCCCTCATCATAGGGATCCACTCGCCCTTTAATGTATATTCTATCCGTGGCCCCAGAATTTCAAAACCCACCTCACGGTACAATCTCAGCTGCTCTTCTTTTGAAGTGCAGAAAAGTGTATTCTGCTCAGATGTCAGCTGCTCGATAAGCCTTAACAGCCCGATCAGGACAACAGCGCTGCTTCTCCTGTATCCCTTATCAATTATGAATCTTGAGATCTCTCTTGTGTATATGCCCTGTTCTCGCAGATAGTCAAGGCTGAACTTCTCACCTATCCCGAATTTTTTTTCTAATCCGCCATTTATTTTTTCATAACCGATGCAAACACCTTTTTCCATCGGGCATTTACCGTCAATTACCCTTACTCCGCCAAGGCACTTTCCTTCTTTCATGGCCAACAAGTACCTTATTTTTGATGTCAGGATAATTGACTTATTCCCGCCGATATCATACTCATCCCATTCCATACGCAGGTCCAGTTTTTCAGGAGATATCATATCTTCGCTAATATGCCCGGAGCGTAGATAGTTCTCGAACCTCCTTCTAAGGAATTCCTGTTTTTCATGAAGAGTATCTGCCTGCCTGAAAGTTATGCCTGCGACAGTATATTCCAGCTTGGGTTCTGACCTGTACTCATCCAGGAGCTTTTCCACCAGTTCAAACAAAGGGTCGCCGACATTGTCAAGAGATGCTTTTGAAACGAACCCGTCAATATTTGTATTTATGCCTGAGATAAGAGCGCTAACATCAGACCAGGCTGAAAATATAAATTTCTTGGCCTTTGGATGGGTTTTGCCCAGTTCAGCAAGAAACTCATGTCCCTGCATACCTTCCAGCCTTTCATCGCTTGCTACCAGGCAGAGCCTGTCCCCTCTATCATCAATTTTTGTTCTGATAAAGCTAGTTGCTTCATCCGCACCATAGAACTGGGCTACTGAATATCCATCCTCTTCATATTTATCTTTAAGCTGCTGAGCGATAGCATTACACAGGCTCTTATTATCATCGACGACCACGATATATTCTTCTGTCATTTTGAATTTATTATCGGTAAGTGGTGTTCGTTTAAATATTTTTTTTATTTTATCTTGTCTTTGTCGATCTTAACCGTGAATCTTGTATATCCGGGCCTGGAGACAACATCTATTTCGCCTATCCTGCTTATTGTATAATAGACAGTCCAAAGCCCTGTTCCTGTCCCCTCTCCCTCTGGTTTTGTCGTGAAAAAAGGCTGAAAGATCTTACCTTTGCTTTCATCAGGAATGCCATGCCCGGTATCAGCAACATCGAAACATATCCTGTTCTCTTCCTGGTATGTCCTGACAGATAATGTTCTTTCCCCTTCTGCATCCCTCATCGCATAGATTGCGTTGGAAAACAGGTTTTCATACACCTGATTCAATATCGCCTGGTTTATCTCAATCCTGGGCAAACTTCTATCAAAATCCCTTTTAACAGTGATATTATTTTTCCTGATGCTCCCCCGCATAAGCATAAGTATATCCTCTATGTGTGTATTTATGTCTGTCTCTACCTTTTTTTCATTTATCCCTGCATAGCTCATCGTTGCATTGATTATGTCATTGGCAATGATTATTGAGTCAATAGACATTGAAGTATAAACACCCAGCTTATATCCTGCTGTTAATATCTGTACCATATCCTCTGGCCTATAATTCTTCAGATATGGGATGAGTGTAGAAAATTCGTCTTTGGTTATATTGTATTCAGCTATTTTCCTGATCTGCTTACTGCTTAAGTCGATATCATTATTTTTAACCAAGATCTCAAGCTCTTCTGCATTATCAAATACTTCTCTAGTATCAAGGAGCTCTATGCCCTCATTTTCAAAATACTTTTTTTCTATGAGACCCTGTAATATATGCAGTTCATCCGGTGAAAAGCCCTGTTCTCTTGTGATCTCCTGCATGTACAGGAAAAGGACTTCCTTGGACTTTTTTTTAAGCTGGTCAAGGTTTCTTCTGACCGCTTCGATCGGGTTTCTTATATTGTGGGCTACGCCAATTGCCAGCCTGCCGGCAGATGCCAGTGTTCCCTGCTGGATAAGCTCTGTCTGCATAGCCTGAAGATCATGGTAGGCTTTCTTCAGCTCCCTGTTTGCGACACTAAGCTCTTTTGTGCGCTCATCCACCAAGTCCTCAAGATGATTTGCATACTTCCTGACTTCTTCTTCTGCTTTCACTGCACGGATCCTCTGGATCTTCTCTGATTCTCTCGCTCTTTTCTGTGCAAAATATCTTTCATCTGCCTTGGCCATCTGATCTTCCAGTTCTCCAATTACATCACGCTTTATCGCCGCTCTCCGGAAATAATACAATGGGCTACGCACCAGGAACTCGGGCTTCCATCTGAAGGTGATCCTGCAGTAAGGTGCATTGAAGATCTCTCCCTCTTCTACAAAGATCTTCCCGTTTTTTTCAATATCTGAGATGACCAGGACAGCATTATAATCTTCAGAATCGCTCTCATAATCAGGAATAAACAATCCGCTTTTCTCGTCCTTTTTCAGTTCGATCCTCTTTGCTTTGATCTCCCCGTCAATCCTGATCAGGTCTTCATCTTCCTCATATGTGAAATTCTGCTTTTCATATAAAAACTCGACCAGGTTCTTCAATAACATCTGGTGATACTGGACTTTCGATTTTGAAAGAGGCTTATGTCTTGCATTTGGGATCGCTGATAAAACGCCTGCATACCAGTAGGCTGCATGCCCTAGACCAAACTGGTTATACTTTTCTAAAAACTTAAAAGAAACATCACAAAAGCCGTTCCGGATCTCGTTGATGCTGGCCTTTGAATATTTTGCATTCTGCTCAGTCAACTGCACTGTTTTCTGGTATAAAAACTGGATACCCTTTAATCTGCCCGCCAGCCTGTACTTTTTTGTCTGCTGGTATAATGCGATCTCCCTGCCGGCCTGGTACCAGTCATAGATCGTCGTATCAGGCACAGAGTCCTGGCAGTTTTTCATAAGAATGACCAGGTTCTGGTAACTTATCCAATTATCGCCGTCACTGATATAATCCGGTGTGACACTCTTATCAGTGCCCTTGAATATTTCATCTTCTGTAACACCTTTATTAAGAAAAAACCTGACCATCGCATGGACATTTGTACATCTTGTAACATCCAAAGAAAAACCCTTGTCTTCTAGCTCGCCTCTGATCAACTTATCAAGATTGTTTCCCATTAATACAGGTAAAAAATGAGAAATATATATATTTTATGTTATTCATCACTGGAAAATGATTATTGATTCAGGATATCTCTCAGCAGCTCTTCCTGTACCTGGTTCTTTTTTAACAATTCCTGGTATTTTTCTTTCAATATACCCTTTATCTTATTCTTGTTTTTGCTTACAAGCGCTATCCTCTCATTGAGATTTACATCAAGATGAGCTTCATTGTACCTGATCAGGTATTCATCCATCCCAAGTTCCTTAAAGATATTTATCAGTTTGCCGCCATGATAAATCCCAATTATTGGAATATTATATTCAAGGGAGAATATGATCGGGTGCACCCTTGATGTTATAAGCAATTCAAGACAGGACATCACGCTTTTCATTTCCGCAGGGCTATATACCAAGCTGGATATCAGCCTTATCCTGTCTTTATCAGGAACCCTGCTCTGTATCATCTCATTTATCCGTGTATCTATCTTTGGCTCGAAATCCAAAAGAACAATGTTATAGCCTTTTTTTATCAGGGAATTGATTATCCCAGCTGCCTCATCGACAAACCTGTCAAGCCTTGCCCTGCCGTTATTGGCATAAGTATAGAAAAAGTTGCCATGATACCTTTCATCATCTTCACCAAACAGCTTAAATTTTATTGGGAAACAGAACTCGTCCTTTAATGAAAATCCGATGGTTCTCTTATTATCCGGGAAAAGTTTGTATTCCTTTTTTGATCTCTTTAGTGAGATTGCACAGTCAGTAGTATGATAGACAGGACATTTTAAATGCATCTTTTTAAACCTGTTGTATGACATTTCACTCCTGGCTGTTATCAGATCAACCCTATTTAGCAGTTTCCTGGTAAAAAAATAATTAGTCCTGTTAAGCCTGTCAATGCCCATTGAATAGACAATAACCCTCTTCCTGAACAATACTGAAAAGAAGATATTGACCAAAAAGAACCTTATGAACGCAGAACCCCAAAAATCAACAAACACCCCTCCTTCTTCAATGATGACAATATCGCTCCTGATTATCGGTATCAACAGGCGGATATAGAAATTAAAGAAACTAAAAACGATCTTTTTAGCATCATGTTTCTCGATATCCTTGTCAACTGTCACATAGCTGATCTCAACAGAAGGGTCAGACCTCTTAAGAGTGTCAATCAATACAGCCAGCCTTGCATCAGCGCCGCAGTTACTAAGGCCATGATAACCAATCAGCATAACTTTTTTCATCTTTTTAAGTAAAAACGGATATTATCTAATCCGGTCACGATTATATATATATTTTGTTGATTCGGGTTTGATCAAATACGCAGCATGAACCAACTGTAATCGGCTCCTTAAATTATGTTTAGTGGCATATTTAATCACTAATAAGTGATAAAAAAGCAAAAGATTTAAATACTAGATGGTTTCCCTATATACAAAATGTCAGATATAAGCGATGAGATTGCGGAAAAGGAAGAGATGTTCATCCGTTCTAATCTGGAGTCTGCTATGAGAGGACTTCTGGGTGAAAGATCAGAGGAGCATGATATTAAAGTATCAGTAGAAGAGCCCAATTATGGCTCGATGGCAGGCAGGGTAGCTCATGCTCTTGGTTATGCATACGTCTATGTAAAGGCTTTTTTAAGAGGCAACAGCAGGTCTGTTGATGACGTAAGATACAATATTGCGGAGATTAAGGCAGAAATGCACAACAGATCATCAAAGACGCTGCAAAAGAGATATATTTCCAGCACAAGGGTTAAATTC
>CAZPXC010000018.1:0-27442 GCA_964590935.1 uncultured Methanosarcinales archaeon | reverse complement strand
CTTATGGTGTCTTTGACAGGGTGGTCAATGACCTCGGAGTGCCGAAGGGCTCCTTCAAGGTGACCGACCTTATAATCACTATGAACCAGATCAAGTCACCGACAGGACTTTCAAGGGTAAGAAGGGTACTGTCTGTGACTGAAGTGACCAAGCACTGGCAGGATGAGCCGGTGTTCCAGGACCTTCTTGTGTATAATCCCAAGACAGACTGCCTTGAACCGACAGATATCCTGCTCAAGGGGAAAGCGCTTATATTGAGCGAGATACTTAAGCGCTCCAGCGGCTACAAGAATTATGCAGCGGTGCTCAGGGACCTTGAGCTCAGGGGATGGGCAAAGAAGGTCCAGCTCGAGATAGCCAAAAACAAGGATCTGCTTGAAGCAGACTATATCTCAACAGCGAATGTATTGTTTGCAAACTTATTTGAGATGTACAAACCGCTTGAATCTTCTGCTAAGGAAAAGAGGTTCAAGGAAGAGTTTGAAAAATATCTCAAGCAGGCCTTGTTCGGCAAGAAGAGATGAGGGGGTAAATGGGTTTTTTGAGGATATATGGGCTTGGCGAGAAATCTCCATTGAAGTTTTCTGTACCTGATGTAGAGAAGAAGCTCAAGTTCGTGGAGTTTCCATATTCCTCAAGTGCTGTGATTGGCCTGACCCTCAGTATTTTTACCATATTTCTTTTTTTCACGCTTGTCTCGCTCATACTGAAGCTGTCAGACTTCTTCACGTATTTTTTTGTCTTTTCCGGGATAATAGTGACCCTCGCTACATACATGTATCCTGTCAACATCTTCTACACCCAGAGGATGATGAGCTACAACGAGGAGATGCTCAAGGCCATCATGAGGATCTCGACATACATCTCGATGAACAGCAGCATGGAGTATGCGATCATCAATACAAAGGACCATCTATGGGGCACGCTCAAGACGCAGTTCGATGACATAGTCAGGCAGATGCAGTTCAGGATAAAGAACACGCTGGGCGAGATATTTGAGTACTATACTCCTATATGGAACAAGGCAAATCCTGATTTTGTCAAGGCGCTCCGCCTCGTAGAGACCGCTGCCATGTCAGCAGACGACGACAGGAGAAAGATCCTCGATGAGGTCCAGGAGACACTTATTATCAGCTATCATACGATGGGCAAGAGGCATGCAGAGGAACTTGCGGGAAACGCCAAGACCCTTGTAGCCATTGGCGTCCTCTTTCCTATCATATCACTGATGCTCCTTCCGCTTGTGTCGGTCTTCATGCCCCAGTTCCTCAAGACCCCGCTTATAGCGTTCGTCTACGATGTCCTGTTCCCCGGGTTTCTCCTCATCATGGCGCTGAACTTCTCTGCAAAGAGGATACAGGTCGATACGATAAGGCTGTGGGAATCGCCCATGTATAAGAAGCCGTCAGTATGGATACTTGCCCTGGGGCTGATGATCGTGGTCGCGATGTCCATACCCACCATAGTTCACCTGAGCTTCATCGACATGGAGACCTTTGCGATAAATGAATATGCCTTTGAAGGGATCGTCGTGTGCTGGCTTCTCGGCGCAGGGCTGAGCGTCGCGATAACCATGCTGTGCTACCTTTATGTCAAAAGATATGAGAAGCTCTGGGATGAGGTAGATGAGACAGAGAGGGATATGCCTCACCTGCTTCAGACGTTCTCCACCTACCTTACCCTCAACAAGTCTGTCGAGAGCATAATCCCTGAGATAATTGACGATTACAAGACACATGGGTTCTCAAAGCATCCTGCTGTGAAGTTCTTCAGCAAGCTCATGCATGACCTTAAGGTGAGCAAGAAATCTATCGCAGAGCTAACACACAAGGTGCTGCCGAAGATATGTCCGTCAAGGAAAGTAAGCGGCATCCTTTCGCAGATAATATCTTTTACAGACGTATCGACGGACAGCGCGGCCAAGGCAGCCAAGATGGTCAGGAAGCAGACGATCGCCATATACCAGCTGGATGACTATATCCGCACGATGCTCAGCGATACAGTCTCCCTTATCAACATAACGACAGCGATGCTGGCCCCGATGCTATGTGCAGCTGCGATACTTATGTCCATGGCGATAGTAAAATCCCTTGTTTATATCGGCGAGGTTCTAAAAGGCATCACGATGGGCACTGTAAAAGAGCTGAGCCTTGTCCATGTTGAGCAGATAATACCGCCGACAGTCGTAGAGGTGATAGTGTCCATATACCTTGTCGAGATGATCCTGGTGCTGTCTTTGTTCTCATCCAACATCAAGATAGGCAATGACCATTTCCAGCTCATAAAGACGATAGGGAACAACATCCTCGTGGGGTTCCTGATATTCAGCCTGATCCTCCTTGCAGGGTATTACGGCATGGAGAAGTTCATATTCGGGCAGTTCTTTGCATAGAGAGTTTTTCAGAGGAGAATAGAAGGTAGAAGGCTCATATTTTCCTAGTGTTTCTTGTGCGCCTTTTCATAGGCAAGAAGAGCAGCCCCCAAGGCTACAGTGAACTGCGGCATCTTCGGCACAAACACTTTCCTGCCCAGCTCATGCTCCAGTGCAGCCCTCAGCCCGATGTTCTTTGCTCCGCCGCCGTCAAAAAATATGACGTCCCTGGCTCCAGCGCTCTGCGCCATGTCTGCGATCCTCTTTGCCACGGACTTGTGTATGCCTGCGATGATGTCGACTTTCGGCACCTTGTCTGCCACAAGGGATACGACCTCTGACTCGGCAAATACAGTGCAGGTAGAATTGATGACCGCAGGGCTCTTTGACTGCAGGGAAAGCTGGGCAAAGCTGTCGATGTTCTCTTCCAGGGCATGGGATATGACATCAAGGAACCTGCCCGTGCCTGCAGCACACTTGTCGTTCATCGCAAAATTGGATATTGTCCCGTTCTCGTCAAGGACTATCACCTTGGTGTCCTGGCCGCCGATATTGATTATTGTCCTCACCTTGCCCATGGAGCTGCCGAGATAGACAGCGCCCTTTGCATTTGCAGTGATCTCTGTGATAGAGCCGCTGCCGAAATTTATCGCCCTCCTGCCGTAGCCGGTGGCCATTATATAGGCAAGCTGCTCTTTTTTTATCCCTGCCTTCTGAAGTGCAAACTCCAGAGCCTTTTCTGCTGCCCTGTTGCAGTCAGCGCCTGTAGGCAGCACATGGTATGTGAAGACAGCATGGTCCCCGAATACGACAGCCTTTGCTGCAACGCTTCCAATATCCATTCCAGCTACGATCATAGTTCCCGCCTCGCCTTTATCATCTCAATAAATGCCTCGATCCTGGTCTTTATCTGGCCAATATCCTCTTCGCCGTACTCTGTCTCGATCTTGAGCAGAGGGATGTTTTTCGTCTTCATCACATGGCTGACCCTGTTGAACTCGAAATCCATCAGCTGGCAGAGCCTCAGGACATGGTAAACTATGCCCTCTGCCCTGTACTGCGTAAAGAGCTCCAGTATCCTGTCGATCCTGTCGTCGCTGTGTATAAAGATGGGGCATATTATCGGCAGCAGATACTTGTCTGCAATGCCGTAGACCATGGATTTCATCGACCAGTCAGGAAGCTCCACAGTGTTGTAGAAATACTGGCTGCCTGCGCACGAATCGTCGATGACAGCCACTGCACCGGCCTCCTCTATCGCGTCAATAACCTTCCACGTCGGCCATATCATGGGCGAGCCTGTGAGCATTATCCTTGACGTGCCTTCCGGCATTATTGTCTTTGCCTGTTTTACGTTGGCTGAGAGCTCTTTAGTCAGGGCTGAGAGATAACGCATCCATCTTTCTATATCGTCGTTGAACGCGGTCTGTATGGCAAGAAGGGTATCCCTTCCGTTTATGACTATGCGCGGGCTTTTCTTTATGTCCAGGAACTCCCGCACCACCTTTGTCCTTGTCTGCAGCAGTTTTGTTGCCTGCTGTAGCATCTTCCTGGTTATCTTCTTTCCGGTCAGCCGCTCCATCTTCTTCTTGAATATCTTTACCTGGCTGACCCAGGCGTCCCTTGCCTCGAGATGGTCACGGTTCTGCGGTAGCTCAAGGCTCCAGACATTGGTGTAGTTGCTCATCACTTCAGCCATCTTTTTCTTGGCATCGCAGCTCGTGGGTATCACTACAGCGTCGCACAGCTCGAAAAATGGGTTTATCTTCAGGAAATGAAAGCCGACCGAAGACCTCACGAGCTGGCATATGTTCGATGGCATTATCTCGTCGGCAACCGATACTGAGTCATAAAACCCGCAGCTGAGCCTTATCGGGACAGCGCCCGCGGCATATATGAGCTCTTCAGGCACCTGTACGCAGAATGTACCTATTATCCTGCCGCCCTGCTCCTTGAATTTCCTCAGCTCGCTGACCCTAAAGCCCGGGTTCAGCATCATGTAATCAAAGTACTTCATGCCCTGGGCGCGGTTTTTTACAGCCCGCAGGCCCCCAATGTTTTTTTTTATTGCCTTCTCATAATTCTTTTTTGCATCTTCCATGACAGAGCCTGACAGGTTTATCTGGACAGGGACCCTGTACCTGTTCGTGAAACTGTAATCATCAGAAAAATTTCCCACTGTCACCTTGTTGCTATCGAATAATGACACGCTTATCACACCTTTTTTCAAAAAAATAGGGTTTTTTGTTTATAAATTTTGCTATACATCCCTGTATTTCCTATAATAGTAATTAAGCAGGCACGCTATTGCGTATGTAAAGGCGATGATGAATGCGACGATCGCTGTTCCTCCCAGAAGCGAGATCCTTGTTGCCGGGCAAAAAAAATGCCCGTCCTCGTATGAAGAGACAATATTTGCCAAAGGAAAATATACATCGACTTTGCATTCGTGGTATGCCTCGCAGAAATTCTGCTTGACATTTTCTGAATCTATGCATTTTATCAAAGGGAAAAACATGAAGGCAAAATAGAACAGGATAAGAAAGACCAGCACCTTTTTCTTTGAGGGCCGGAAAAATGACTCTTTTTTTCTCATCATGCACTAACCCTTTTTCCTTGAGCTGACTACCTCGACAAACGCCTCGATCCTCGTCCTGAGCTGTTCCCTGTCTTCCTTGCTGTAATCTGTGCTGATATTAAGGAAAGGTATCTTTTTTGCCTCAAGCACATCCCTTATCTTCAATGACTCGATATCGAACAGGAGGCAGAGCCTTAGAGTATGGTTGATGACAGCGTCTATCCTGAACTCGGTTATCATCTCGATCAGCTTGTCTATCCTGTCCTCTGACTTGACAAAGCACGGGCAAACAGAGGGCATGAAGTAGCGCTCGCTCACAGCGCGCATCATGTCCAGCATGGTCCATTCGTCCACGACAACAGGGTCGTAGTGATACTGGCTGCCTGCGCATGTCTCGTCAACAGCGATGTATGAGTCGAAGTGCTCTATGGTTTCAGGGAGCTTGAAGTTCGGTGCGATGACCGGCGAGCCTGTCAGGAGAACCCTGAGGGCGTTTTTTGGTTTTACTGTCCTGCCAAGCTTTATGCTGTTCTCCAGCTCCCTGCACAGGATATCTGTCTGTCTTGTCCACCTGCGGATATCGTCAAAAAAGCATGTCTGCATGACAATCAGGGCATCCCTGCCCAAGATAACCGGGGATGGGCTTTTTCTTATTTCCAGGAGCCTTCTCACAGCTTTTTGCCTCTTTTCAAGCAGCTCAATAGAATTTTTCAGCTTTTTTCTCGTGATGATATTGCCTGTCAGCTGCTCAAGCCTTTTCTTAAGTATCCTTGTCTCAGAGAGCCAGCTCTTTTTTGCTGCCCTGCTTTCCTTGTTTTGAGGCAGGCCCATCATCCAGACATCCTTGTAGTCATTGAGCACCTCTCCCAGCTTTTTTTTGCCGTCGCATGTTGCCGGGATCACGACAGCGTCGCACAGACTAAAAAAGGGCTGGTCAGCGACAGCATAGCCTATCGAGGCCTTGATGAGCGGGCATGAATCCCTCGGGAAAGCGGCCTCTCCTGGCTTTATCGCGCTGTTGCATCCGGAGCAGAGCCTTACAGGGTAGGCGCCGGCGGCATATATTAGCTCCTCAGGCACCATGTTGCAGAACGTACCGATTATCTTCTTTCCCTTCTTTTTCATTGCGGCGATCTCCCCGGCGATCTTGTCTGTCGTAAGGAGGCTGTCGTAATATTCCATCGCCTTTGCCCTGTTACCGGCCTTTTTCAGCCTGTCGACAATAAGCCTGTTTTCCCTCTGCCATGATTCCTGAAGGTCCGAGGTGTAATGTTTTTTCATGCCCGGTATCTTTTTTTTGGAAAAATCATTGTACCTGTGGTCAAATTCCAGTGCCTCGTCATCGCTGCTCTCGACAAGACCAAGCAGTTTCCTTATCATTCTTTACCTCCCTGTGCAGACCTAAATACTGTCAGCCCGAAAAACTTTGCCTTGAGGCAGTCATCTTCCGGGCACTTGTCCACGCACCTGAAACAGTTTATGCAGTTATAGCTGTTGACTATCTTCTTGTTCTTCTCCTCAAATACCTTCTTGTTCTCCATCGGGCATACCCTTTCACAGACCCCGCATTTTGTGCATTTCTGCGCATCCTTGACCTTGGCTATCGCCCCTCCCTTGTTGAAGAGCGACAGCAATGCTCCTGTCGGGCATATCTTGCACCATAGGCGTTTGCCAAAGAAGCTCAGCAGGAAGATCGCAAGGAACATCAGGGATGCAAGTGATATCACTATGCTTATGGGGTTTTTGAACAGCCACCATCCTGACGATCCACCTGTTATCAGCGGGAAGATTATCCTGCCCGGGCAGGTGTTGCACGTGATAAGGTTCAGGTCAGTCTGCCATTGTACAAGGCCAAGCGCAGGGATGACTATCGCAATCGCCATGATGAAGAGGAAAGCAAGCCAGAAATACCTGAACCTTTCAAAGGCATCAAGGAAGAATTTAGGCAGCTTGAGATAGCCCAGGTGAAGCTTATTTCTGATCCAGGACAGAAAGTCCTGGATCGCGCCTAGAGGGCATAGCCAGCCGCACATGAATCTTGACAGCAGGAACGCAAGAAGCAGGAAAAACAGAAGATGCGGCAGGAAATCCCTGAACGGAACACCATAGATAGGCACCTCTGTCAGGAAATGCATCACGCATGCCCTGTATACCCTTGGAACAGAGTTGATATACCTGCATGTCCTCGTGGGAAAGTAGGTATCAAAGACCTGGTCATACTGGGTTTCTGGCTCGATGTTCTCAGGCTTGACTATGCTCTCCGGCGACTTTATAAAAGGCATGAACCTGGAATCGACATGCTCTGCAGTGATGACAAAACCGCCGTATATGAGAAATAAAAAAAATAGGACCTGCACGACTCTCCTGGTCACGGTGATGTTTAACTTTTTTTTCTTCTTTATCTTTCTCATCCTGCCCTGCCTTCACCTAGTTGTTCTCCCCGCATAATGCTGCAAGCTGTGAATGCCTGCATACAAATTCCGGCTGAAGCTCGCCCGGCTTAAGCGCATCAAAATCAAGGCCATCGCTGCCACAGCATATCATGAAATCATGCGCTTTGGATATGTTCAGCTTGATAGTTGATTCGATGCTCTCCCTGAAGTTGCAGAAATATTTTCCGTCCTCCTTGTAGAGGTCGACACTGTCGATTATCATCTTGCACTGCAGCTCCCTGTTCTGGCCCTTGAGGTCATTTGGGTCAATGCCATTGAACCTTAGCGAGAATTCGGCGTCCTGCATACAGCCGATGTTATCGTCATGGCAGCTGCTGCAGATATTATCCATATCAGCCAGGCTGCTCCATCTTATGTACTCAAGCTCAAGGTTGTTCTCGCCAAGGCTGTTCTGTGCCGAGAACCATAAGAATGCCAGCGCAGCGATTATCCCTAGAGCAAAATATGCTATGAATTCCCTCTTCCTGATCAGCACCCTCTTGAGCTTACCCATCTTTTTTTATCCTTGTCTGCAAATATAGCCGCAACATCATGGCCTGGTTGCCTGTGCATACGTTCCCTATACCATATACACTTTATTACATGATGTATTTTTCAGCTATACTGTTGTGCTTGCCAAATATAGTATGCCCAATAGCAGCAGGAATCCGCTGCAGACATACCTGTTCACATTCATGAACTCAGGGTTTGACATCACCTTCTTTGCCCATGCCCCGCTCAATGTTCCCAGCAGCAACAGTGGGGACAGCATCGTCCCGATGCCGAACAAAAACCCGACAACAGTTCCTATCAGCCATGATTTTGACAGTACCGCGATAGCAAGCGCGCCGAGCATCGGCGCGCACGGTGTAAATCCCATGACGATGCCTGCGACAAAGAGCATCCTGTTGTTGGTGATCTTTATCTTGGAGACCAGGCACCTTGTATGAATATTGAACATGAGAAAAAACGCGAGAAGGATGATGAACACGCCCACCACTTTTGCAGAGATGAACCTCTCAAAGCTTTCGCCGGCAAGTCCGCTGAGCATGCCCAGGACCATATAGCTTATTATCCTCCCAAAGCTAAAAAAGATTGTTGAGATAAGGCCCTCTTTATAATTCTTCGATGTCGATGCGATAACCGGGATAAGGACAGGTGCACAGGCCACCATGCACGGGCCAAGCCCGTTCAAAAGCCCCAGTGTAAGGGCCTCGATCAAAAAAGCCATGGGAAAGCCAATTGGTGAAACTATTTATAAAGTTTTTTAGTGGAACCGCGTGTTAAATAATGTTTCAAAATGGATATTTTTTCTGTGATTGCGTATCTTCCTTCAAGTGCTGCAAGCCAGTCCGAAGGGCTGCTCAGACTGAAATTTTTCTATAGGCGCAAGCCCGCAGGCACCTTCAGTGCCGTGTTTAAGCGGGCTTGCAGCCAATGGATGGAAAAATTTCTCTTGCACAATAAAGAAAAAATCAACATTTCATTACAATCCTGAAGGCAAAAGTTATCTTATTTTTTAACAAATGCCCGAAGTAACAAAATATATATACCATATTGATTAATGCATAGTTATATGGCAGAGAAAAGAGGCGTAATGCATATATTGTTTGTTGCGGGAATGCTTGTCTTCCTTCTCCTGGCTGGTGTAACTTATGCAAAGGAGTTCAAGGGTCAGGTCATCATCAATGAGGTCTCGCCCTCATTTGACCAGTCAGACCAGTGGGACCCTGAGAACGACCAGCTGGCCATCTGCACAGACGATGTCAAATACAGGATGGAGCCTAACTCAACGCTTGGGATCACCCTGTATCTGAGGAATCCCATGCCGAACAGGTCATACAGGGATGTTGATGTCTCTATCCCCTCTGATCTATTCGGTATCAACCTAACGACACAACACATCGATGTCCTTAACCCGCTTGAGGTAAAGATAATAAACTTCACAGTATCTGTCCCTCCTAATGCATCTCTTGGAAATTATCCTGTAAATATAATCGTAAATACAAGGGACTATCCAGATGAGGGCTTTTTCCGCACAAAGCTCATTATCGTCAAGAATAAATGGAAATGGCAGCACCTTGCCTTTGTGATCATCGCATCTGTCATCATCATCGCCGTGATCCTGCGGTCACTGTGGGTAAGGCGCATCAACAGAAAGTTCGCAGGCAGGAGCAGGAATCCTGAAACAGCAGCAATAAAGAACAGAAAAAGGAAAACAGGGAAAAAGCCCCATGCGAAGACTGCATAGAACAGATGTATTTTTCTATTTTATTTTTTCCTGAATCTTGAGCGAAAGACCCTGAGCCCTGCAAACTTTGCCGTCAGGCAGTCGTTCTCCGGGCATTTGTCCACGCATTCCATGCAGAACATGCAGTTCTTGCTGTTGACAACCTTCTTGTCCTTTATCATGTAGACGTCCTCGTTGTCATAAGGGCAGACCGCATAGCATACGCCGCACTTGGTGCATTTCTGAAGGTCCTTTTCCTTTGTGACAAGGCAGCCCACGTTGAACATCGAAAGCAGCGCACCGTTAGGGCATATCCTGCACCATGAGCGCCTTACAAGAAACCCGGACATAAATATTATGAACATGAGGACGGATAATGAAGACAAGATACCGAAGAGGACTGAATTATAGTCGAGGTAAAGGTTCCATCCGCCGGGGATGAGCCCGAATATTATCTTTGCCGGGCAGAGCTGGCAGCTGAGTTGGAAAAACTCCTTTCTTATGGCGCTCCCGCTCACAAACGGCAGGCCGATCGCAAGGCCGACGAGCACAATTGTAGAGAGGATCGCATATCTTGTTTTTACAAGGGCAGAGGCAACCTTTCTGGGGAGTTTGAGGTAGTCAATCCTGAGAAGCTTCCTAAGCTCGTCAAGCATATCAGAGAGAAAGCCGACAGGGCACACCCATCCGCAGAATGACTTGGCAAAGAGGAACATCACAACAACAAGCCCGAAGATAAGCCCCAGATATTTCAGTGTGGTCCTGTATGTAGTGGTCTCTGAAAGAAAATACACCACGCAACCCCTGAACGTCCTGTACTCACTGCCTATAAACTTGCAGGTCTTGGAAGGGCCGTAAACATTAGGGAACAGGATCTTTTCCTGCGTGGCATCATCAGGATTGATGACAACATTGTCGCTGTTGAACTGGCTTCCGATACCTGCCGCAGGGAAGATGTATCTTGTCGCTATGACCGCACCATACACAATAAGGATAAAAAAGAAGACCTGGCTTATCTTCCTCAGAAGCGGAATATTCCACTTCCCACCCCTTTTTAATGCCCAGTCCATCTGGTTATCATATCTCAGCAGCCTGTTTTATATAATTTTTGCTTTTTAAAATGATTAGATTTAAATATTCCCGTGTTTATTTTATTTTTATGCAGGAGGGAAAAAAGAGGCTTGTTGTATCAGCATTGTGCGCGTTTCTTGTTCTTTCTATCGCCCTGCCCTGTGTGTTATCTCAGGAGGATTCGGCAAACACCTCAGTTCCTGTAGTGAAAAAAACCTTCAAGGGCTCAGTGACGATAAAGAGCGGAACCCCCAATGATTACAATTTCCGCATTGTCTCAGGCTTACCTGTAATCGAGATCGCGCCCGGCAAGACAGGCAGGTTCAGGCTGTATGCAAGAAAGAACCCCGAGGGTGAGCCACTGCACAATATAAAGATCAGCATTACAAACACAGAGTTCCAGGCGACGATCGAGAATCCTGTTATACAGGAGCTTAGGAATGAGGGGATGGCTGTGCTTTATGTCGATGTAACCCTACCTAGTGATATCATGGAGGGGGATTATAAGCTGATGTTCAAGGTCGAGGCAGATGAGTTCCCTGAATCAGTGTACCAGCCAGTGCCGGATATCATCATCAGGGCGAAAAAACCAAATATTGTACCCCGGATTTTCCTGATTACAGGCATTATTGCAGTTTTATCAATCCTCATCTGGAGAAAATTACATGTTAAATAGGTCAACACAATAATTAAATATGATAGTATTCCTATTTTGGATATGTGGCTGTTTTCACTGCTGGTCATATAGTATAGTCAAGGGGTAAAAAGAGGAAAAATGTACATGAGCAGAGCATCAGTTATATTGATACTTCTTGCAGCGACTTTAATTATTGTTCCCGCTGCCGTGTCCCATTACTGCGACTGTTTTCCAGGCGGCCCTGCCAGCAACTGGCAGAACAAGTACATCTCTGTCTCAAGCACGACCCCTGTTTTTGTGGCAAGCCCTCCTTCTTTTACATTTGATGTGCAGCTGCATACGACATCCAACAAGGGCGGCGGATGCCTCTCGCGCAAAGGCTCCACATACAACCCGACAGACTGCACAGAAAGCAGCGGGTGCTATCTTGATGACTCTACCTGCTCAGGAACCACAAACCCGCCTATCCATAACTTTGTCGGGAAATTTATATCCTGCGAAAAGCAGCCGGACGGACAGGGCAGCCTTGTCGCGTGCTCTAGTGATTTAAGCTATTCCGGTCAGTATACCTCAACCCCTGAATCGATCACGCTGCCGGGTTCACCTAACGACCTATGGATGAGGGACGTCAAGGTTGATGTGAGCCAGACTGCTGACTATGGCATATACAAGCTCAATTTCAGGACAACATGGGACCCTGATATATATGCACCAACGACTTCAGGCAACTGCGGCTCACAATATAATTTCGTGGACCGTACTGGTTATCCGCCTGACAAGTCTGGCCAGTACCCATGCGGCTCTTTCATCAAAGAGACCTGGAAGGAGTATGAGGTAACTCTGTGCCTTTATGAATGCACAAGCGACAGCGACTGCCAGGGCTCATGCGACCATTTTTCAAGCCCGTGCAGTGCCGGTGGTGTATGCGTCGGTTCCTGCACACCGGATTGCTCAGGCAAGGAGTGCGGTGATGACGGCTGCAGCGGCAGCTGCGGCACCTGCTCAAACAACCATGGCACGACAACCTGCTCATCCGGGACGTGCAGCCCTACCTGCAGTTCAGGCTGGGGCGACTGCGACGGCAATACCCAGAACGGCTGCGAGACAGACCTGACAACAACATCAAACTGCGGCAGTTGCGGAAATACCTGCGTGAGCAGCGAGTCCTGTATTTCTGGTTCATGCCAATCCAGCTGCACTCCAGACTGCTCGGGTAAGGAATGCGGCGACGATGGTTGCAGCGGCAGCTGTGGCACCTGTTCCAACAACCACGGTACGACAACCTGCTCATCCGGATCATGCACCCCTACCTGTAATTCAGGCTGGGGGAACTGCGACGGCAACACCCAGAACGGCTGCGAGACAGACATGAATTCAGATAACAATAACTGCGGCAGCTGCGGCAATTCGTGCGATAGCAGCGAATCATGCATCAGCGGAGTATGTACCTCAGGCTGCACTCCAGACTGCTCGGGTAAGGAATGCGGCGACGATGGCTGCGGCGGCAGCTGCGGCACCTGTTCCAACAACCATGGTACGACAACCTGCTCATCCGGGACGTGCAGCCCAACCTGCAGTTCAGGCTGGGGCAACTGCGACAGCAACACCAAGAACGGCTGCGAGACAAGCCTATCAACAACCACAAACTGCGGCAGCTGCGGCAATAGCTGCGGCAGCGGCGAGTCCTGCGTTTCCGGTTCGTGCCAGTCAAGCTGCACTCCAGACTGCTCAGGCAAGGAATGCGGTGACGACGGCTGCGGCGGAACATGCGGCACCTGCTCAAACAACCATGGTACGACAACCTGCTCATCCGGGACGTGCAGCCCAACCTGCAGTTCAGGCTGGGGCAACTGCGACAGCAACACCAAGAACGGCTGCGAGACAAGCCTATCAACAACCACAAACTGCGGCAGCTGCGGCAATAGCTGCGGCAGCGGCGAGTCCTGCGTTTCCGGTTCGTGCCAGTCAAGCTGCACTCCAGACTGCTCGGGCAAGGAATGCGGCGACGATGGCTGCGGCGGAACATGCGGCGAATGCCAGGATTTTGAATACTGCAACTCGATGGGACAGTGCATTGTGAACTGCATCGATGATTGCGATACTATTGGCGAGGCGACCTGCGCAGATGATGTTCTCGGCGTGTGCGGAAACTGGAATGATGATCCTTGCTATGAAAAGAATTATACAGACTGTGCTGCGACAGGAAAGGTATGCTATGATGGCGCATGCGTAACGCCTGCATGCTCCCATGACTCTGATTGTGATGACAGCGTTGCCTGCACTCAAGACAGGTGTGCCAGCCCCGGAGAGCATAACGCGTCCTGCTTTTACAAAACAAAGACAACCTGCAATGCAGTATCGGATGGATGTTGCCCTGCGGGCTGCACAAACGGTGATGATCCCGACTGCTCACGGGAATGCACAGCAGATAGTGATTGTTCCGGTATAGAACTTTGCTGCAGTAGCTATTGCGCAACACCAGCGTGCTCAGATGATGCATCGTGCGATGACAATAATAAGTGCACTGTTGATGAATGTACCAGCGGCAGCAGCTGCAGTGCATCATGCCAGCACACGGCGATAACAGAATGCAGCTCTATCAGCGATGGCTGCTGCCCTTCCGGGTGCGACTATCTTCAGGACCCTGACTGTTCCGTTGTCTGCAGCGACTACTCTGTTTCAGACTGCAGCAGCCTGGCAGAGTGTGAATGGTGCCCGCTTGGCCAGGTATGCATGCCAAAAAATGATGTTGAGTGTACGGCGAGCTCATGCAGCACTGACGGAGAATACTGCACAGACAGTTGTAAGTGGAGAGACTGCTTCGGCGCAAATTCTGCCTGCTACTGCTCAGGTGGCGAATGCGTCAGCTGTGGCGATGGAAAGGTCTGCCGCGATTTTGCCTGTGTAGACCAGGGTACCCAGACTGAGGAATCAGGTTCGACCTGTACAACCGGCAGATGCAGGACAGAGAGCAGCACTGACGAGACCACCACCAGGGCAAGAAGCGATACAACCACATCCAGGACCGATACATCTGCACAGGCAGGCAGGACAAGGACCAGTATGACCGTCAATAAAACACTGGAAAATGAATCTACGTCACCAGAAGAAAAAACTACCAGTGAAGCTTCAGGCGGCAGCAACATGCTGTATTATGTTGCTGGTATTGGGATACTGATCCTGGGTGTGGTGTTTTTGATGTTCTACAGGGGCAGCAGAGGCCGGGGGCCGTCTTCAGGCACCAGTTCTGCATTTGGACAGCAGGGAAATGTCCCGCAGGGTAATGTGCAGCAGGCCGTAGGCCCACAGGCAGCTACGATCAGGCTGATAACTTCCATAAGGGAGCTTAGAAACAAGGGTTACCCTGATGAGCAGATCAGCGCATATCTTGTCAGCCAGGGCTATGATGCAAACATGGTTGCCATCTACCTGCGCAGGATTTAATAATAAGTAAATTTCATAAGTATCCTCATATTGGCTTTTTTGAAGGTGCTATAGAAATTTTTTTATTTACTGGCAGCAAGCCCGCTTAAACACGGTGCTGATAGCACCTGCGGGCTTGCGCCAATAAAAAAATTCTGTCGGAGCAGCCCTTCGGGCTTGCTTCCTGCACAGGAAAGAATTGCAGGAAAAAAAACCAGCTATGGATGGGCGTGGCTGGATTTTTTCATGTAAAAATAAATCATGTAGAAATAAGTTATGAAACTTTACCTAACAAAACAGAAAAATTATTAAATGAACATTTAAATAAATATAATCACAGGTAATATTTATGAACAAGACAATAATGACAATAATCGGTGTTGTTATTGCAAGCATCGCTATTGCAATGGCCCTTTACAAGGTGTCGCAGACGCTTGGTGGTTAGATGGAAGTAATGGAAATACTTATCTTCATAGGCTTTGCCATCATCCTGGGCGGGCTGGTAGTCGGCTTTATCGCAGACTGGGACTATCACCAGGCGTACGATGATATGAAAGTGATGTTCAGGAACAATGAAAAGATAGAGTTCGAGAGCGTTGACACTGTAGGCTTTGCAAACAAGCTGTATTCCTTTTTCGGGGAATGCACCTCGACAGGGGATAACATGTCCCTTGCACTGTATGTCAAGGGCAACCAGACACTGGAAAAGAAAGAGATTTTTGACATTTACAAGAGCATCGGCTGGTGCGACAGCATCCAGTCCGCGGAATTTTCATGCGGTGTTCGCGAGGATATTGTCATGGATGATATCAAGCTTCCAAAGGTTGTGCGAATTAACTGCACCAACAGCACGCTTATAATCAAATGACCTGACTGAAAATGGAGATGACAGTTGAGATAATGGTTTTTGTGGGCATAGGTATGGTACTTATCGCCATGATATCCACGTTCATATACGAGTGGAAGTTCACGGATGACGTAGATGCACTGCAAAAGATGTACAAGATGGACGCAAAAGAATACGACACCAAGGTTGACAAGGTAGATTTCATAAACGCAGCCCGCGATTTCTGGGAATACTGCAACCACAGCTATGCAAACAAGACCCGGATAATGTATGTATATAATGATAACCTTGAGAATAACGGCACACTGAGCAAGAAAGACATGTTCGACCAGTACAAGCAGCTGGGCTGGTGCAGGAGCATCCAGTCGCTGAACAACTCATGCGGCAAGAGGGAGGATGTCAACATGACTGACATCGAGCTTCCGGAAATAATCACCCTTAAGTGTGAGAACAGCACCCTATTCATATTCAAGAAATAAAATGCAGGCAACAGAAATCACTGTTTATTTCGTCATAGCGATCATAGTCGGAGGCATGATTGTCGCGGTGCTCAAGCTCGTTGACTATGACAGGGAATACCATGACTTTCGCCAGGTGTTCAAGCTTGAGAAAGATGAGATGTACAAGATAGACTCAGGACAGCTTGCCGAAGAGATCGCAAAGAGATGGGAGGACTGCAGGTTCGGTATGGACAATGCGACATCAAGCGTCTATGTAAAGGACAATGCCACGATAGACAGGGACTTTATCGTAAAGGAGCTGAAGAGGACGGACAAGTGCGATGTGATAGACTGCAGCAACAAGTCGAACGGCTTTATAGTCAATGGGACCATACAAACACCAAAAATTATAAATATCGGTTGTTTCAATAACTCTTTAATCATAAAATAAGCATAGTTTACTTTACTGAAGATGGAGATGCCTATAAGGATCATTATCACCCTGTTTGTTGCGCTAGTAGTCGGGACCACCCTTGTCGTATTCTCAAAGGAGATGATATCAAAGTCCAGGGATGATATTGACAAGAACAGGCCGGGCGTTGACCCTACAGCAGAGGAAGAGAGCAAGATAATCCAGCTCAACCGGGTTGATGAATCCCAGATGATTGACCTTATGACCGAGTGCTACAATAAGCATCATGGCACGACCTTTGAGAGGGAACTATGCTTCGCTGTCATAGGGAAAGATGCGGACGCCTGGGCATGGTCGGACATCGAAGACTATTTCGCGGACCATGATGAGATAAAGGCAAATGTCACGATAAGAAATGTAAATGACGGAGATTACGCTTTCAACATATATTTCGACCCTTACGGCCGTTACGAGACCATCGAGGTCTCGAAATAAGGTTTTTGCTGATCAAGACATAAAAAGAGGTGAATCAAATGAGGTTGTTTAAAGGCAGGTTAGGTACAGACAAGCCTATCGAGATCTTCATCGCTCTGTTCGTGATCCTGGCGGTTGCCATGGTCCTTCTGAAGATGTTTTCCAGCCAGATTGAGCAGAAGAAGACAGAGATGGAGGAACAGCAGCAGGAGGAAAGGGCAAGGCAGGCCATGGCAGACCTTGACACTTACTGCGATTCCCAGTGCTCAAAGGCGCACCGCTCACTGAAGGATAAGGTGAGTTTCTGCACGAGCTACTATCGGGGGGAGATAGACATAAACAAGAACAGCCTGCCTGACTATACGATGGCACTTGACAATATCCAGGGATTCTGTGAGGACAGGATCTACTGTGCTGCGTACAGGCCATGCGGCTCGCTGGATATGAAGTCATGCAAGCAGCTGGTATGCGATTACCTTGACACAGAGCTTGGCCTCCACTCGGATATCGATAAGGCAAACCGCCTTGTAGGGGACTATTATGATACAGGCAAATATGACGGATTGTTCCAGCCAGGTGATTGCTGGTACAGGCTCACGGACGAGGAGAAGAAGTACCACTGGTTTACCACTTTCCTGACTGTCGAGGACCCCATGGGCGCCACAGCGGGCTCAACATGCACTCTGCTTGTCGGAACATGCTATGATAGGACAGCAGAGATTGCCGCTTCACCGGAATTCGCTCCTTGGATAGCTGACGGTACTTGGGAGGATGAGTGCGTTATCTATTAATAAAAAATGGAGCAGGCGGTCTGGCTCGCGTTCGGAGTTATAGCTGTAGTCCTCGGGTTTGCGATTATCGCAAACCTCATAAACACCAACAAGGACGAGTCGCGCTATAACACGTTCAAGGAATCCATCGACAGGCTCAAGTATCAGTGCGATTTTGTATGTGATTCACCTCTTGATACATATCTCGCCGCTGAGGTTGAGCTTCCGTCCGGACTGCGAATCTACACGAGCCAGAACAGGATCTGCGGGCATCTCAACATATCCGATGAGTACAGCGATGAGACAAAGTGCGCGATATGCAAGTGTCCTGTCACCATGAACTCGACATTCAACCTTGAGACAGAGCTTGCGCGAAAGTCCTTTGACACGCATAAGTACTACTGCTATTTTTTACGCGAGGAAAATGAGATTCAGATGGAATGCAAGGGCTGATTCAGCATCGACGATGATATTCTGGGTCGGGAGCCTCATCGCAGCTCTCATATGTGTCATCTGGCTCTCGAAGAACCTGTACCCCGACCATATAACATTGCAGGAGATAGACAACGAGCTCAACGGCCTGCAGAGGTCGCTTAATACTGCCTGCAGGATGGATACCTACTGGAAAAATTATTATCCCAAGGTGAATGATGGAAGCCTGATCGTCAAGGACCTCCAGGTATGCATTGATTCAAGCCCGTGCAGGGTGATTTTTTACAGGTCAAACACCACCGAGCCGGTGTTTTCAGATGACCGCATAATACTCAACAATTCCCTCGCGTGCACAGATGTCAAATCCTGCCATGCCTTCTACTACAATTCTGATGATGAGCCTGCGATCTATCCTGACCGCATTGAGCTTTCCAATGCCACGACATGCGAAAGCAAGCATGAGCCGATAGTCAGATGCAGGCTGATAACCTGCATGCTGAACATTTCCGAGAACCTCGGGCTCCATGATCTGACGTTTATAAACATCACCAAGGATGAAAATGGCACCTACTCTTTCCAGGCACACTAGGGGCGTATATTCCCTCATCACGACATTCCTTTTTATCATGGTAATTGTCTTTGTCGTGATCGGTGTGATATATGTCGGCAGCATAATCAAGTCAAAGAAGGGTGAGGTGAACGACGAGCTTGTAAAATATGACTATATCAAGGATGCCAAGGACAGGATACTGTCCTCTGACTGCTATGGCCAGGTCATCAAGGAGCTAAAGGCCAACGAGACATGCGAGTTCCCGCCCGGGATAATAAAAGGCTACATAATCAAGATGCTTGCCTATGAGAACTGCACCAACGTAACCAAGGAATGGAAGCATGTCTGGAGCACCGAGGATGGTGAGGTCTATCCTTATTTTGTAACCATACAGGCCAATTCGACAGGAAATATCTGCCCTGGGAGGTTAGAGGTGATATACTGATGGGCGTTGTCGAGGATATAATGGGGGCGGTGATACTGCTGATGATCCTTCTTATAAGCGGCCTTGTTTATATGACCTCCTTTGCGCATGACACGGCAAAGAGCGTGGGCACAAAAGAGAACGTGTTCTTTGATGATTCCAACATCAACAACCTCAACAACATGCTCAAGATAACCGAGCCAAGCTCCGGAAGGAACATGGGAGTGCTGCTTGCAGATGCGGTCTACTACAGGAATGATACGCTTGAGTTCAACAACAAGAGCATCAACATTACAGAGAGGCTTAAGGAGCTTCTCAACATGTCCTTCGGCAATACCCAATATTACCTTGAGGTCAAGCCCAGGATAATCGAGGTGAGCATGAACTTCATAATCGACGGCTCGCCAAGCCTTGAGCAGGAGAGGCAGAAGCTTGCGGACAACCTTATCGATATAATAAAAAATGTCGAGAAAAAGCTTAACGAGACCAACGCGGGCTATAAGTACAAGGTTGAGATGGCCACCAACCCTGTGCAGGCGCATATCTATGTACTGGGGTCAAAAGAGGAAAAGTGTGACCTTTTCAACAACATCACCGACCCGAAAAACCTCATAAAATGCGATGTGATCAACTCTAATGAGCTTTATCTCAGGAATGCAACAGTAAACACAAGCAATGTATTCATCAATAACACCAGGTTCAATCTTGACGCGTTCCTGGAATACTATAACATGACACCGCCTTTCGGCTTCGCCTGGGTAGCGCACAACTCAAGCTACCAGGCGCCTGAATCAGATTACTACGAGTCGGACTGGGGCTATGGCACTGCTTATGCATCCAACTTTGATGACAAGACGACCCTGGCGCATCTGACACTCCTGTTTCCGATGGGCGACGAGCTGTCGACAAGCTCAATCTCAGACAGCTGTTTCTTCATACCATCCCCAAATCTTCCTGCGCAGCGTGTGTGTGTTTTATGTGAAGATAACTGTCCGATCAACAGGTCTATGAGATCCGTGATTAAAGGAATTGAAGTGGCGCAGGACAATAATCATGTAGTCAATCCTATCTTCAGCTATGACTGTGATTATCAGTATCAGTATGATCCTTTTTTCAATATGATGTATGATATAGTGCATGGCAATCCTAATGGCACAACAAGCAATGCATGCAACGCTCCTGACTGCGACGGTTGCTCATTCAACGGCTCAGTCGATATATGTTTCCATCCCACATGCAGGGATGCTATCCACTCCCAGATGGCGCTGATGGCCAACCAGACAGGGGGTAAGATAATCGACCTGGCTGATATCGCAACCATGGATGTTAACATAACAGATACTATCAAAAAGAACATCGACCAGTATGCGCTCAAGGTAGGGGAGATGCTGCCATACAGGGAGAGGGATGTGATAGAGACGACCCAGCCTCTTCCCAACGGGGAGCTGGTGGATGTCAGGCTGTGGATATACAAGAATTGAAAAAATTTAAATAAAAGATTATTTGTAAATTATTTATCGATAAAAAAACAGGTGGTTTTTATGGCTTTAGGTAAAAATGCGAACATTCTTGCAGCAGTTATTGTCGGTACAGTTCTTCTTGCAGGCGGGGCCCTGCTTCTCTCACAGCTTGGCTCTGATGAAAGCAAAGTAGATGCCCAGCAGCGGATAACAGCTGAGGCTGACACTACCATGAGGCAGGCGATATCCATGGGCGTTGACCAGTGGCTGAGAAACGGATTTTCAGACCAGAACGTGGTCTGGTATGCCTCAGGCCCTGTTCCTCCTGATTTTGATGAGGCGCTGGCCTCCCTGAACACTATAGTGAACGACAATGTTGATGATTATATGAGCCGGCTGCAGAGCGAGCATGAAGACTATTATATAGCACCTGAAGTCAAGGTGAATTTTATGGTGTCAGAACCAGTATCAGGCTCAGACCTGACCGAGCTGAATGCCAAAGCGTCTGAATTCAAGGTCGGGCTGAAATCTGAGGAATCATCCCAGATAGAGGATATATCCACCAACTATAATTATCCATACAAGGCCTGGATGATGTATGAGAACATGTACCAGTGGATGCAGGATAATGCTGACCAGATTACGCAGAACCTTTACAGCGATGCCCTGCTGGCCCAGCCATGCCAGCTGGTGAGCGGCGGCTGCGACTGTGCAGACCCTGATGTCGAGTTTACAGAAGAGGAAAAGAACAGCATCAGGCTTAAGGAAAGCCAGGTGACACCTGTACTGGATGAGGCTGTTCAGGCGCTCAGCGATATGTTCTCAGGCCAGGGCATAACCTGCAGCTATACAGTCGATATGATGAACATCGAGAATACTGAGAAAGAGCAGTGGGCGCAGGGCGATGTCGGCCCGAACGGGACGCTGAAGGTTATCCCAAGGTCAGACTACAGCTATACCCTTGAAAGGTGGGTCGATGAGCAGAGGACAAGGCCAAAGGGAGATTCATGCGACGGCCTTCCGCAGGCCCAGGGCGGCTCAGGAGTTGGCGATGACTGCACGGTCCGCCCGCTTTTGCTGGACTCAAGCTCACAGCCGGTCGATGACGGCACTGTCCAGGCATATGAAGAGCCGGACCCGGACAATAATGAGGAATGCTATGGCTATGTGCACAGGATGGGCGGCGAGGCAAACCTTGCGGGTACGATGCTCGTCGGCATGCTCGCCATGGACAAGAAGCTCGCTGTTCTCATGACTGTCAAATGCCAGGACCCGAAAACAAGCATCGAGACCGCATCAGGCTTGGAGCCCATGACAGCAGAGATAAAACTGAGGCTGGCGATAGCTCTTGACTGCCCTCTGCCGGCATCTTCAAAAGACCTCTATGTTGACCAGTCAATATATCCTGATGAGGTGCCGGGGACATGCCCCGGAGGCTCATGCTTCCCGGCCGGGACCATGATATCGATGGCAGACGGTACCAGCAAGCCTATCGAGGACGTGAAGGTCGGCGATGAGGTGCTGAGCTACAATACCTACAGCGGCAATCTGCGTGCAGGAACAGTGCTTGAGCTAGAAGCGCCAGTTAGAGAAGGGCTTTACACCATAGTGTTTACTGACGGAAGCTCGATACAGGTGACAAACGAGCACCCGTTCTACACCAAGAAAGCCAGCGGAGAGACAGGGTGGGCATCCATCATGCCTGAAGAGACCTACAAGGAGACCAAGTCTATAGACAATGTGATGCCTCTTAATGTCGGGGACAGTATAATGAGGCTTGACAAGTCATGGGCAGAGATCGCTGCGATAACATATGACCAGGGAAAGGTGCAGACATACAACCTCAAGGAGGTCAGCGCCTATGACAATTACTTTGCAGATGACCTTCTGGCACATAACAAATGCTGCTTCCTTGCAGGCACGCCTGTGACAATGTCAGACGGCACCACAAAGCCCATAGAGGACGTGAAGGTCGGCGACTTTGTCCTTACATATAATCTAGAGACAGACAAGCTTGAACCGTCAGAGGTGCTTTCGCTGCAGCAGCCGGTCAGGGATGGCTATTATGAGGTGACATTTGAGAACGGCAAGGTCCTAAAGGTGACAAATGACCATCCGCTCTACACTGAGAAGGGATGGGCCGCAATCGAGGTAGATGCAGCCCTTGCTGGATATGCGCTCAGCCACATCGAGAAGCTTGAGGTCGGCGATTCAGTTCTCCAGGATGACCTGACCTATGCCAGGATAGTGAGCATCAAGTACCATGCAGGAGATGTGCAGACCTACACCCTCAAGAAGGTCGCGAAGAACAAGAACTTCTTTGCAAACGGCTTCCTGGCCCACAACCAGAAGATGATAGGATACGTCGGCCTTATGTGCCCCCTTGACTGCGAGCCATGCTATGGCTGCGCCCCTGCTGACGGGGTGACACAGCCGAGGCAGAATGTCCCATCTGACTGGCAGTGCATAGGGCCATTGCCGAACCTGATATGCAGCAAATGCGGCCTGTGTGATGCCAGCGGCGGATGCACCATCCCGCAGTATGCCGGATACCCCTGCTTTGATGATAACGGTGACAACATGATGGAAGGCAATATCGGCGCCGGGGTCAATTATGCCGACTGCTGGGCATGCGACGGCTCGAGCGCAGGGGATGATGCATGTGTCATGAACCCGCCTGCGATCACAAGCCTCATTGATGTTGCGTGCGAGGGTGGGCAGCCCTGTAGCAAATGCAGCGGCAACGGTCTTACACCAGCAGCAGGCGGATGCACTGCGCCGATAACAACCAATGATATGATGTGCAATGACCTAAGCATCCCTGAAGAGCAGAGAAGCTGTATGATATGTCCTGTGGGCAGTGCCGGAGCGTGCGCCGCTGACCCGACGATGGACGGCGAGGCATGCGGAGCGTGCGCAACGTGCTCAAACGGCGTATGTGATGCTCCTGCGCCTGATTCGGTCGGCGAGTGCTCGACAGACGCGCTTCCGTGCAGGAAATGCCATGATACATTTGCGGGGCAATGCCAGGTTGACATGAGCATGAATGATGAGTGCGGCACATGCCAGATGTGCGGATCAGACGGCAGCTGCGTCGCTGACACTTCAAAGAACGGGCAGAGCTGCGGGACATGCAAGGAATGCAGCAACGGCCAGTGTGTTGCTGCAAACGATGGCGAGCAGTGCAGGTCAAGCAACGGCTGCACATGGACATGCCAGAGCGGTGACTGCAGGATCGCAAATGAGGGTTCCGGATGTACCCTGTCAGGCAACAGCTGCGACCTGAACCAGAGATGCACAAGCAGCGGATGCGAGACAACATCAGCAGACCAGCAGTATTTCTGCTGCGGCACAGCAAAATGCCCGCTGGGATCGCAGTGCTGCACATACACGAACAAGTGCGAGCCCTGCCCGACCCCAACCTAAATATTTTTTATTTTTTTGATAATTTAAAACTGTTAATCTCTTGAATTTTTGCCTTGACATCCACATATTGTTTGATGGCTTTTTTCTTCAAGTGCTGGATGCCAGCCCGAAGGGCTGCTCAAAATGAAATTTGTCAATCGAAAACTGACTACGTCAGTTTTCTCAGACCATAATCATTCCGCCTTTTTCAAAGCGGCGGAATGATTATATTTCATTGGCGCGGAGCCCGCAGGCACCCTCAGTGCCGTGTTTAAGCGGGCTTGCAGCCAGTGGATGGAAAAATTTCAATAGCACAATCAAGAAAAGATCACCATTGCATTGCCGTGAGATGAAAAGATTTCTTTTGCACCATCAGGAAAAGACTACATTGTGCTTGATAGAAGATAAATGCATAAGAACCTAACAAAGGAATCGATAAAACCTATCTTTTCTGCTTCCCTGTAAGAAATATATGAGGTCTCTTTACATCGATCTCGATATGCTCAAGGTCATTTATCACGATGTCGTTTCCTGCAAGAAGATAGCTGACATCGAGGCCACTGATTACGACCTTGTGCACATCATCAAAATCCAGCATCTTGTCAGGCACCTTGCCGCTCTTGTGAGGCTCGTTTATCTTAAATAGGTTGATAAAGCACGGATAGTTGTCATCATCCTTGCTCGGCCTTTTCTTCCTTCCGATAACTGCGCTCTTCGTGATGTACTTCATAATATCCTCCTTAAAGCGTGGTGGTGGTTTTAATTATTTAAATATTTAACGATAAAATGCCAATCTCTCATCGAGAATATAAAAGAAGAGGGCTTCTTGACAAACCCTGTTTTGCTGTTCTGAACCGGCACATCTCTGAAGGTTTCAATCCGGGTTGAAGCTTACTTCTATATATATATAGATGCATGCCTTTACCTGCTGCTATATATAATGAAAAGATATAAATACCTAATTTGCCTAAAATGGCAGAAAGGAGGTAATCCAAGATGAAAATCATGATGCAGACAGCAGGCTTATTGTTGTTAGTTGTCCTTCTACTGGCAGGCTGCCAGCAGCAGCTGCCCGGCCCTGATGAGAACCCAGTTGGCGATACAGGCAATATTACTGATAATTCAGGCAACAACCAGCCTGACAACCAGGCTATTCTGGCTGGCTCTGGACTAAGGAAATTCAATTCCTCAAAAGAGATAATAGACTACCTGCAGGAGGCGCAGGCATCATCATCGGATATGTATCACGGCGGCTATGCGATGAGGAACATGGCTGTTGAGGATATGGCAGTCGACAGCATGGCTGTGCCCTCTGTGGCCGGAAAAGGTGAATCTGTTGCCCAGGCTTCTGCTCCGGCAGGATCAACAGGCGACGGCGCTGATGAGTTCTCAGCTACAAATGTCCAGGTCGAGGGTGTCGATGAGGCTGATATTGTCAAGAATGACGGCAAATACATCTATATGGTCAACCAGAACAACCTTGTCATAGTCGATGCATACCCGGCAGACAGCGCAAAGGTCGTATATGAGGAGGAGATGAAGGCGACGCCAAGGGACCTTTTCGTGAACGGGGACCGGATGGCAGTCTTTACCCAGGACAATGACCAGGTGTACACTATCCAGCCGTATGACTTTATGCCCAGGCCGAGGTATGTCCAGAAGACCCATGTCATAATATACGACATATCCGACAGGTCCGATCCAGAGGTGATGGACAATTATGACATAACAGGCAGCTATTTCCAGTCAAGGATGATAGGCGACTATGTCTATCTCATCGTGAAGGACAGCGTATATTATTACAGCAATTACGTCGACCTTCCTGCGATCAGGGAGTCAGGATCTGTTGTGTCGAGCCCGGAGATATATTATTTTGATAATCCTGAAGACAGCTATGTGTTCCATACGATAGCATCGTTCAATATCAAGGACCCGGGAGAGATCAATTCAAAGTCATTCCTCATGGGATATTCCGACAACCTGTATGTCTCCCAGGACAATATATATATTACATACCAGAAGAACCTGCCCTGGAGATACCAGGAAACGCAGAGGGAGGACAGGTTCTTTGATGCTGTTGTCCCGCAGCTTCCTGATGATGTGCAGAAGAAGATAAAGGCGGTCAAGGGCAGCAGCAGCGAGAGTTATGAGAAATGGATGAAGATCTCGCAGATCATGCAGGACATGTATGACAGCATGAGCGACAGCCAGCAGGAGTCCCTTGTTGAGGATATCTACGATTCTGTATCTGACTATGATGCAAGGATGGAGGCTGAGCAGCGCAAGACTGTGATACACAAGATCAACATCGACAAGGGAAAGATAACATATGATACCAGCGGAGAGGTGTCCGGCTACCTGCTCAACCAGTTCTCCATGGATGAGAAGGACGGCGATCTCAGGGTCGCGACAACCACGTATACCTACAGCAGCAAGAAATCACAGATGCACAACAACGTGTATGTGCTTGATGATGACCTCGATGTCATCGGGAAGCTGGAAAACATTGCGCCGGATGAGAGTATATATTCCACAAGGTTCATCGGCGACAGGCTCTATATGGTGACTTTCAAAAGGATAGACCCCCTGTTTGTCATCGACCTTAGCAATCCGAAAAATCCCAAGATACTGGGCGAGCTGAAGATACCTGGGTATTCTGATTATCTCCACCCCTATGATGAGGACCACATAATCGGGATAGGCAAGGAGACAGGCGCCAACGACTGGGGCGGAACCTCGATCAAGGGCGTCAAGCTGGCGCTTTTCGATGTCTCGGATGTCAACAACCCGAAGGTCGTGGACTCCTATGAGATAGGCACGAGCGGGACAGACTCAGAAGCATTGAGGGACCACAAGGCGTTCCTGTTTGACAAGGAGAAGAACATACTTGTGCTGCCTATAAGGGAAGTGAAGGAGCAGAGGATATACGACAGCCTTTACGGCTATTACAGGGACAGGGTCTGGCAGGGCGCCTATGTTTTTGGCCTCACACCGGAGGACGGCTTTGAGCTGAAGGGAAAGATCAGCCACATGTCAGGGCTTGAGAGGTATGACTATTATTATTACTCAGGCAATGCAGTGAGAAGGGCCCTCTACATGGACGATGTGCTCTACACAGTATCAGGCAAGAAGATACTGGCCAATGACATCAACAACATAGATGATGAGCTCAATGAAGTAGACCTGCCTTATGACAGTGACAAGACCTGGTGGTATTGATAGTCTGAGGCTTTTGCCTATCTATCTTATATTTTTATTTTTATGTAGAAAAAATCCAGCCAGCCATGGCTTCGACGGTCATTTTGCTACGCAAAATGCCCTATTCCGCTGACCGTAACCCCTCGCTAAAGCAAGGGAACACGGTCAGCTCCATCTCGCCGTGGCTGGATTTTTTCTTCTATTGCACATTCTCATTCCAGTGCAAGAAACCTGCCCGAAGGCTACTCAAAAAGAAATTTTTTCACGGCGGCTGGTTCGGCAGGCACT
>CAZPXC010000017.1:0-28029 GCA_964590935.1 uncultured Methanosarcinales archaeon | reverse complement strand
ATAGCTCAGAAACAAACTCGTTCGACTGGACCAGATCACAGACAAGCTGGGCAACCATGAACGGCACGAGCTCTGCTGCAAAACAGCTCGCTATCGCTTACCTCAACTATACCCTGAACGACTCGGCAGAGATCGACATCTACATCAAGGTGCCGGAAAACGAGCCGCAGGGCACTAAATCATCGACAATCATCATGGAGGCAGAGTACAGTGGATAAACACCGGCTGCTGGAAAGGGAACTCAGGCAGGACACGTCATTTAAAGAGCTAAAGCAGCTTGTCTCCGGCCTCCAGGACAGGTACAGGGCCAGCCTGGTGCAGCTCTTCGAGCTGTTCAGCGAGAAAGAGGTATTTATCCCGGCGACCGTATTCAATCCGACACTCAGCACTCTTGAGACCGTGGTCAAGTACCTCCATGAGAACCTCGGCCTGAACTTCAAGAGCATCGCCGAGCTTATGAACAGGAGCGAGAAGACAATATGGCAGGCGCATCATTTTGCCGCAAAGAAGCTTAAACCAAAGCTAAAAGTGGAAAAAAGCCAGTACATAATCCCTGTATCGGCTTTTGCTGACCGGAGGTATTCAAACCTCGAATGTGTTGTCGCATACCTGAAAGACAGCTATGGCCTGAAGTTCTCAGAGATCGCGGCATTGCTCAAGAGGGACCAAAGGACAGTGTGGACAGTGTATAACAGGATGAGGAAGAAACAGGGTATGTAAAGACATCTTCTTTGGGCATAAAACAATTTCTTGTGTTAAACTATGTTTCTAAGTATATAATAGAAAAAAACAACATTGCACAATCAAAACAACCAACAAGAGAATATTTAAGAGGTTTACTTACTATTTTCAGAATCAGGAAAATCAAACGTATCAAGCTCGTGCTTCAGCTCGATGATCTCTTCTTTGAGCTCTCCCTTGTCTTTTTGTTTTTTACCTGACCCCTTACGCACGACAAAATACAGGATGTTGCCGATGATTACCACGCCCAGAAGAGCATAGAGCAGGAACTGGGAAGCGCCGCCGCTATTTGGCTGTTGTTTTTCAGCCCCTGTCGGTTCCTGTTCTTGAGCCGTTTTTGGCTCCTGTTCCTCAGCTTTCTTTGGCTCTTCAACAGCGCTTCCTGTGGGCAGCTGGACCTTTGAAGGCGCTGCTGAAAGTTCGGCAGAAACCTCTGTTTTGGGCCCCCTTGCGATGATGCTGGCCACTGCCTGTTTTCCGTCTTCAGGCTGCCGGACGTATACTGTGAAGGTCTTGTACCGTTCGCCCTTTTTAAAGACTATAAGTGCGGGCTCGATCCTTAAATATTTGCTGAGGCTCCCGTTGGCTGTTATCTCTGCTGTAAGAGCTTTCTGTTCTGTGTTGTAGAGCCTGTACACGACAGGGTCCTCTTTTTCTGTTCTGAAATCGACGACCTTGCTCGCAGGAGCGATTCCCAATGCCAGCGCAGATGCAGACATTAGCAGTGCAAGGACAAAAAACATGGTGGTTTTTTTCATCTGAATTATATCTTGTTTTACACACTATTTATAATTTTCGTTAGATTTAAATACTATACATCCAAGAGATGCAACATGGTGCTCGAATCATTGATCAACCCGGTGAGGGCAGAGCACAGGCCTTACCAGATGATCATTCTCGGGATACTGTATTCATCAATCTCAATATTTCTCAGTCTATGGATATTTTATGACTATTCCTCGCTTGTGATGGTGTTCCTGACGGTTTTTGCATGCGTGCCGATCGTCTACAACACCGTGAAGCTTGAGGAGAGGAAAGACGAGACCCGGCAGAAGGAAAGCACTCTCCTGAAAGAGCATGCGAAAGCGCTTGAAGCCTTCATGTTCCTGTTCCTCGGCATAATGATCTCTGTTGTTCTGTGGTACCTGTTTTTGCCCGCACTGACGGGCATCCTGCACCTGCCGGCAGATACGCCCAACGTGCTCTTCTCTTCCCAGCTCGAGACATTCAATTCCATAAACTCCGGTACTGGTATGGCCGCACAGTTCGGAAGGTTCTCGCTCATACTGTTCAATAACCTGAAAGTGCTGCTGTTCTGCATCCTGTTCTCGTTTATATACGGCCTTGGCGCGATATTCATCCTAACGTGGAACGCGACCGTAATAGGCGTCGCCATCGGCAAATTCATCTCCGAGGGCCTTGCAAAGATCACCGGCTCTACTGCACTTGCTAAGGTGACAGGCTATTTCCAGGTTTTCTCGATAGGGTTTTTACGCTACTCCCTGCATGGTGTGCTGGAGATTTTAGCTTATTTTGTCGGCGGGCTTGCGGGCGGGATAATATCAGTGGCGGTGATACGCCACAGGTTCGGGACCAAGAGGTTCGAGCAGATATTATGGGACAGCTCAGACCTAGTGATACTGTCTGTGGTCATACTTATTATTGCGGCATTTATAGAAGTATTTATCACCCCGCTGGTTTTCTGAGATATGGCAGAGATTAAACCTGTCTGTGATGCTGCGGCCTGCCGCACCCAGGACAGTATCTGTCAGCCGGCCTCAGGGTTGTCCCGCAGACCGTGCACAATCTGTTGTATGGCTCGCGGTGTTGCATAACATGCTGAGGATGCTGCTGGCTGTGATGCATATGCTGGCCATGCTGCGGTGCTGCATGATGGTGCGGGTGTGTTGTATTATGCACGGAATGGCTATGATGTTGCGCCTGAGTCCTGTACATTGTTCCTGCCTTCTGCCTGGTGAGTCTGCTGTATAACAGTTTCAGTATGCCCCATAGCATAAAAAGCCCGCCGAAGAACATGAAGAAATACATGCCCATAAAATATGATATCAGGGTGATGATTGCGCCGATAAGGATAAAGATCAGGCCGTGTATTTTTGCCATTATGTCTTATTTTGGGCGAGGCTGTTTATATAGTTTTCTAAGGTGTTAGGTATCCTAATGTTGATTTTTTCCTGACAAGTATAACATTTAGACAGAAGTCGTTTCTTAATATAGCAAAAAGATTTATAAATAAGGCGGAAGTTCTGGGGACAATGGAATATGAAAAACTGCTGAAGCAGGGGTACAAGGATCTTCCAGACGTATCAGCAGAGAAAGCCAGGTTCGAGATACCGAAGGTCAGGGGGCATATACAGGGGAACAAGACTGTCCTGAGCAATTTCTACCAGATCGCGGCGACCTTAAACAGGAAGCCGGAGCACATAATTAAGTTCCTGACCAAGGAGCTGGCAAGCCCGGCTACCCAGAAGAGGAGTTATATCATTTTCGGGAGCAGGATCCCTGCATCAAGGATCAATGCAAAGATAGAGAAATATGTCGATGAATACGTGCTGTGCAAGGAATGCGGCAAGCCGGATACCAAGCTTATCAAGGAAGACAATTATGTGTTTGTCAAGTGCCTTGCATGCGGCTCACGAAGGTCAGTCAATGTGTAAAGATGCTCGTAAAGAAACACATCACCCCGGACAAGAGGCTGGTTCTTGCTGTCTGTGATTCCGGGCTTGCGGGAAAAACGCTGGCAGGCGATGAGATGCAGCTTGATCTTTCCACCGATTTCTATAACGGAACAGAGACTGGCAGGGAGGAAGTGATACTCGCCATGAAAAAAGCCTACATAGTAAACCTGGTCGGCGAGGAATCTGTCGAGTGCGGGATAGAGGCCGGACTCATATCTAAAGGCAATATAATCCGCATAGGGGGCGTGCCCCATGCCCAGGGTCTTGTCCTGGCTGATGATACCCATTAAAATGAAAAGCTACCGCATAATCGTCTCAGGCATTGTGCAGGGCGTGTTCTTCAGGTACAGCGCAAAAAAAACAGCAGCACAACTGGGCTTAAAAGGCTTTGCCCGCAACATGGACAACGGCGATGTGGAGATCGTTATCGAGGGAAGCGACCCTCCAGTGAGGAATTTTATAGAGTGGTGCAGAAAGGGGCCGACTGGTGCGCATGTTGACAGTGTAAATACAGAAGAGCTGGAAGCTAAAGGCAATTTTGACACTTTCGAGATAAGATACTAGAAAAAATCTCCCAGAGCTTTCTGGTCCTTCTTGCCGAACTTATCAAGCGTGGATTCTATGCGTTCCCTGGAAAACTCATGCCTTGTGCACATAAGGTCAATTACACCTTTCCTGTCAATGTCTGGCCACTCCAGCACGTAATCATCATTGACCGGCATATTCTTGATGAGGTAATAGACATCTGTCCATGGGAAGTCAAAATAATTGTCCCAGCCCACATGGGCAAAGATGCTGTCAAAGTCCTTGCCGTGCTCCCTGACAAGATCAAGCGCCTTTTTCGGTCCTATGCCCTTGATCCCGCCGATATTGTAATCTGTGCCCACAAGCATCGCGATCACTATAAGCTGGTCGATGTCAACAGATAGCTCGTTGAGGTTTTCCTCCAGGCTTATCATCTCCGGCTTTACTATGTCATAGCTGAGCTTGTTTGCCCTTTTCCGCCTGCCCTGCAGGGAGAGGTTCCGGACAAGCCTGGGCGAGCCATACAGCAAGGTATCGAAATCCTGCGACACCGTAGCAAAGGCGTTCTCTTTTTTCGCTATGTGCGCTGCCTGGGCCTCACCTTCGCTCGGCGCCTGTATCACCGGGCAGCCAAGCGCCGTGATAAGCTTCTTTGCCTCCTGGACCATCTCAGGCGTGAGCCTTGCTGTCCTTGCAGCATACTTTCGCATCCCTGCGATGTCCTCCCTCTGGGCCGCGATCTCGTACTTTCTCTCTGCATCATGCTTGAGCTCTGCCCTCCTTGCCCTTTCCTGCTGCTTTAGCCCCGGAGACTTGCCGTCAAAGACAAACGCCAGCCTGATGCCCTTGCGCATGAGCTTTGTCGTCCTTGAAAAAAGTCCGGAGAGATGGCTGGTTACATCACCCCTGGAATCCATCAGCAGGGTGCCGTCTCTCTGCCGGACAGATGCAAGGAACTGGTAGAGAAGGTTGAACGAATCGACGACCAGCACCCTGCCTGCCAGGGTCTCGATGCTAATCTCTGCTGATTTGATGATCTCTTTTATCTGCAGGCCCATTGTTTCACTTCATCTGGCTGGTGATGGTCATACAACCCTGAAACTGAATTCGACATTGGCAAAGTCATCGACAGTGTACGATGTTTTCTGGTATTTGATATAGGCCCTGAAATAGTATGTGCCGGGCACTGTCTCTTTTCCTGGGCCGATCTCATCGCCGACAGTCACGCCGACAGGGATAAAGGCCTGCTCATACTTCCCGAGACGGTAACTGCCGAATGTGTTCTTATCGAACCACCTCATGATGGTCGTCTCATCAGCTCCCTGGATATGGTTGTTGCTCAGGTCTCTCGCATCCAGGAACTTCAGGTTGACGTAGAACGTGCTGTTCTCAAACAGTGTGTTGGTGATCCCAAGGGCAAACACATAAGACTGCCCGGGCGCGAGGCCCTGCACATATGACGGTCTTAGGAATTGTGCCTGGGTGTTGAGCTTAAGCTTGCTCTTTAGCGCTTCCTGGTCCGCCGTGCTCAGCTCGTATTTCTCGATAGGACAGGGCTTGCAGGGGCCACCACAATCAACCTTTTCCTCGCCCTGGTTCTTTATGCTGTCGTTGCAGCTTGCGCACGCTCCGCAGGGGCCTCCGCAGTCTATGCCCTCCTCGCCCTGGTTCTTTATGCCGTCAGTGCAGCCCGGACACGGCTTGCAGGGGCCACCACAGTCTATACCCTCCTCGCCCTGGTTCTTTATACCATCATCACACGTCGCCTGGAGCACCTGCTGTTGGGTCTGCGGCCCTGTCTGGGACTGCTGCTGCTCTGCAACCTGCGAACAGGCGCTTATCATCAGAATAGCAACGATAAACAAAATCATATGCCCTGTTTTCATTTTTTCCTACCCTCCTTTCAGCAATTTCACCTTAAGGTTCTTAAATTCTGTACCAAGCATCTCCTTTGCCCTTTTTGTCAGGTCGCCTGTTGTTATGAACAACACTGGCAGCTTCTTCATCTGGCCCTGGACAAACGCGGATGCCAGGTCCGAGTCATTGCACCTCTTTTTTGCCTTGGCCTTGCAATAGTAGGCGATGCTGCCCACTGAAGATGGCACTTCCAGCACATAATCGATCTCTGAGTTTTTCCTTATGATGCTTATGCTTTTTATTACTATATTCTTGGTATTGAAAAATTTTTTGGTCTTATCATGCAGGCTGTCCTTTTGAGGGTCTTGTTTTGCAAGCTTTTGCTGCGCCCCGGCCGGTTCCTTTTTTGGAGCCTCCTGCTGCTCTTCTTTCTTCTGTGGTGGTGGTACTTTCTCCTCTTTTTGGGGCTGCTCTGGCGCGGGCTTTGGCTCGGCTTTCGGCTCCTGGAAGAATGACCTGATAATGCTCTCTGCCTCTTCTGCCGGGGAAAGGTACCACCTCCAGAAAAGCTCCCTTCCGCTTCTTAGGTTTACCTCGACCGGTTTTGCAAAATCCTTGATTTTCCTGAGAGACACCCTCATCAGCGGGCTCAGTTCTATATCCCGGAGTACCTTTTTCTGCTTCAGGAGATCATAGGCCTGCTTGTCCTTCTCATTGAGGTGCTTGTAGAGCTCCTGGAGCCTGTGCCTCTGCTCCTTTATATAGTAGACCGGGCTTCCGCCGACCTTGGTGTTTGAGATGCTGAGCTTCTTTTCCCTTACAAGCTCTGAGAGTATCGCGCCGGTGATGATTGTGCTCTGCCCCAGCTCAGAAGCCAGCTGGACCGGCAGAACAAGCCCCCTCATGGCAACAAACCTGATGATCTTGTCCTGGTCCACCATAGAAAAGAGAAACCCGGCCAGAGTATATATATTTTATGGCCTTATCCAGCGGCTCTCCCAGTAGCTGACATCGCCCTCATTATCGACAACCGCGAGAAGCAGCCTTTTTTTGGTCGAGTGTGCGACCCTGTTCTTTGCCGCAAACTCGTTCCATGTCAGGACAGAGGATTCATGCACAGGGAACACCACCCATTTTGCATGGTCCTCGCCCGGCTTTACACCGCGGTCATAGACCCTGAAATCAGCGCCGAACTTGAGCGCGGTCTTGACAATATAGCCCCTGTTCCGAAGGTCCCTGAACACGCTGAACCTGATCCAGAAGCTCGGCTCAGTCTTCTGGGCCCGTTTCACGAACTTCTCAAAGCCCATCTCATGACGCCTGCCGTCCAGAACCTGTATCTTCTTCTTTTCAAGAAGGTATAGCGCCTCGACTAATGAAAGCTGCACAGCGCCGTCTTCTGTTGTTGCGCCGTACACGCTCTTGTTGTAGAGCTCCCTTGCCTGGTCCGAGTCTTCTGTCAGTATGCGCTCCTTTGCAAAATGGCAGGTTATCATGTTTTTTGCGGGCATTATTGGCTTTTGGGTGTGCATGCCTTTTATATTTTTTTCTATGGGGTGTGTGGTTGTTTTGATTTTTTGATTGTGTGAGAGAAATCTTTTCATTCACTGGCAGCAAGCCCGCTTCAACACGGCACCGTGGGTGCCTGCGGGCTTGCGCCAATGAAAAGATTTCAACTTGGGTTGCCCCGGGGGGCTGGCTTCTTGCACTTGCAGAAAAACAATCAACCAAAAAATTTTACTTAACGCGAAAGAAAATTTTATATATTGTATAAAAAACATAAGTTCTATGCAAATCATTTTTTTAGGGACCTCTGCGATGGTCCCGACAAAGGACCGGAACCACAGCGCGGTGTTTATCAGATATAAAAATGAAGGCCTGCTGTTTGACTGCGGCGAGGGCACGCAAAGGCAGCTGAAGATCGCCGGAATAAGGCCGAGCGCGGTAAACAGGATAATGATCAGCCACTGGGACGGGGACCATGTCCTTGGGCTGCCCGGGCTGATACAATCCCTGGCCATGGCAGAGGAAAACAAGCACCTTGCGATCTATGGGCCCAAAGGCACCAAACGCAGGTTTGATTACATGTTCAAGGCGTTTGAGTTTTACAATAAGATTGAGCTGGAGATACACGAGTTCAGCAAAGGCAAGGTATACAGCTGCACGGAATTTGAGATACTGGCGCATGAGCTGGAGCACAAGGTTCCGTGCTATGGCTTTGAATTTATCGAAAAAGACAGGAGAAGGATAAAGATGGACGAGATAAAGAGGCTTGGGATCCCTCAGGGCCCGCTCCTTGGAAAGCTGCAGCGGGGCCAGAGCGTGGTCTTCAAAGGAAAAAAGGTCACGCCATCTGCAGTTACATATATCGTGTCAGGAAGGAAGATCGGGCTCATATCAGACACGCGGCTGTGCAACCAATGTATAACAATAGCCAAAGATAAAGACATAGTGATCTGCGATTCTACATTCTCATCAAAAGACGCTGAAAAAGCACATGAATACTTCCACATGACATCTGTCCAGGCTGCACAGGTCGCGCAGCAGGCCGATGCAAAGAAGCTCGTCCTTACGCATTTTTCGCAGCGCTACAAGGACCCCAAAATACTGGAAAAAGAGGCGCAGGACATCTTCCCGAACACTGTCGCTGCGCACGATTTCATGAAGCTAAAGCTGTAACCGAAGAAAAAAAGGAAACGCCGGATCTATCTCTTTGCTGCAAGCCTGATGTCTCCTGCCTTTACTGTCTTCCTGCCGGCGTGCATCGCGAACTTCACTGCGTCTGCGCCGATCTCCTCGGCAATGTCTTCCATCACATTCTTTAATGCGACCTTGGCCTTGTCTGAAACGCGGTGCGCACCCACGTTTTTCAGGATTTTTTCCATTGCAGCAAGCGGTAATAGTCTTTTTGACATGTTATCAACCCCCTTATCAGATATAACAGGCAGGGAATCTTGATAATTTATAAGTATTTCCATTCTGACCTCTTTTTTTGATTAAATGGCCAAAAAATGCTTTTTGCCGGTGTTTTGGGTGGGTTTATTGTGGTAGAGGGCGGTATTGCGCACAATATCCGGCATAGAAATAGTGTCATCTCAATTATGGTTCTGGCCTGGTCCGGAAAATCTAACAGTCATATTTATATACCCCAGACATTTTAGCAACAGCTATGGGCCATAAGCAAAAAGGGACAAATGCAGAGCGCGAGCTTGTCCATATGTTCTGGAATACAAAAAAGTGGGTATGCCATAGAATAGCGGGCTCAGGCTCATCAAGATATCCCAGCCCGGACCTTATCGCAAGCAACAACCTGAGGAGGCTGGCGATCGAGTGCAAGACAAGCAGGAAGAATATAATATATATCCCAAAAAATGAGATAGGGGCCTTAAGACAGTTCTCTGAAATGTTCGGGGCAGAGCCGTGGGTGGCGGTAAAGTATGACCGGTCTGAGTGGTTATTCCTTACAACAGAAGACCTGGACGAGACAGAAAACAATTATGCGATATCGCCGGCGCTTGCAAAGATGAAGGGGCTCTTGTTTGAGGAGATGATCAGCTAAAGATGCTCTTGGCGTGCTTAAAGAACGCCTCATTGTCCATTTTTAATGCCTTTGCTTCCATAGGGCAGATCGATCTCTTGTCCTTGCTCAGGATATTGTCGACCTTCTTTTCAGCGATTATCTCGATCATGCTCTCCTTGAGAAGGGCTATGGCCGGCTTTGATGCCAAAGGCGTCACGACAACCGAGACCATGCCTGAGTATACTATCAGCCTTGCTGCTGCCAGGCCTACAACCTTGTCATATAATGTGCATGATTTGTACTTGCCCATGCATTCTGTGATGCACATGAACAGGGGCCTGAGGCCCGGCTTGTCAGAATCATATGCTGTATCGTTGTTGAAGAGCAGCTCCAGTGATTTTGCCATTATAAGAGCCGCCTTATCTGTTTTGCCGAGTAATGGGCGACGATGGCCCAGATCGTGTTCGAGACCGCAAGCGCGACAAGAAGCCATAGCATGAACTGTGCCGGCAGGTTCATCAAGAAGTAATCTGTCGGGACAAGCCAGAAGAGCTGAACAACGAAAGCCAGCCAAACTGCCAGGATCGTGGAAATCCCGTACCTTACAAAAAGCCCGGCAAAGAACCCGAGGATCATGTTGCCTACCGCAATGTACGGGTTATTCATCATGACAGCGGAATATGCAGAGCCAAAAAGGCCGGACAGCGCCCCGCCTTTCGGGCCGTAGATTATAGCAGCTACAAACACGGCTACCTGGAAAAAATGGATGTTGAAGCCAAGCGGTGTTGACAGGTTGATCATGCCGAGGAGGTTCGGGATAAGGAGCAAAAAAACAAAAAGCGATACGGTCCGGTAGTCCCATTTCACGTCGAAAGACAATATATTTTTAAATTGCATGACTGGCAGAAAACAACCATGGTTTAAATAGTTTTTTGTGCTGTCAAATGCCGAAAATATGCAAGAAAGAATAAAAATTATGCCTCGTTTCCGCTCTTTTTCATCACCACTGTCCTTATCGGGAACGGGATCTCGATGCCTTCCTGGTCATACCTTCTCTTCAGCCTCTTTATGAACTCATGCCTCACCACGCCCTTCTTGACAGGGTCCTTTATCCTGAGGATTGCTATGAGGTTTATGCTTGAGTCTGCAAACTCCTTGAACCTGATGAGCGGATCCGCGCTTTTTTTGCAGCCCTCTACTTCCTCATGTGTCTGTTTTATGACTTCCAGGGTGACCTGCTCGACCTTGTCAAGGTCGCTGTCATATGCCACGCCCACAGGCACGATAAGGGAAAGCTCAGAGTTCGGTGACTGGTAGTTTATGACAGTCGAGTTTGCAAAATTGGAATTTGGGACAATGACATCGTTGTTGGTGAGGGTCCTTATCTTTGAGGTCCGCCAGCCGATATCCTTTACATGGCCCTTGACTGTGCCGCCCGTGCCCTCGATCTCGACATAATCACCGATCTTCACCGCGCGGTCGCTTATCATGTAGAACCCTGAAAAGAAGTTGGCCAGGGTGTCCTGGAGCGCCAGCGCGACCGCCAGGCCGCCGATGCCGAGGCTGGCTATAAGGGGAGTTATCTCAACACCCAGCTCTTTCAACAGCAGCATGCCGGCAACCGCATAGACCACGATATTTATTATCCGCCTGAATATGTGCATGTACTTGTCATCCATGTCTGTCTTGGTCTTGACCGAGATCTCTTCTGCATACCAGTCAAAGAGTGCGCGGATGATCTTTATCACTACCCATGTGCCCCATGCTACGCCCACTACAGTCGCTGCCCGTATGATGATCGTGGACCTGGCGGCAAGGTAATTGATAGAGAGCAGGGCAAGGACAAGTCCGGCGACAACAATTCCCCATAAGACCGGCTTTTCAATAGCGTGGATAAGGTGGTCATCAAGGCTGGTCTTGGTCTTTTTTGCTATCCTTTTTGCTCCTTTCCTGATAGCTATCTCTACGAGCTTGCCTATCAGGAGCGACGCTGCCATGATTATTATGGCTCCGACAACATCATACTCGTGAAGAAGGTTTATTGCGTCGTTTACGAAAGCCATTTTTAATAAGCGGGTTATGATATGTTATTTATAAAGCTTTGTCAAGTTTTTATGGATATGTTTTAGCATTAAGTATTCTTTTCTAGATTGTGCAAGAGAAATCTTTTCATTCACTGGCTGCAATTCGGCTTAAGCGCGGTGCTGAGGGCACCTGCCGAACCAGCGCCAATGAAATATAATTATTCCGCCGAACAGGCGGAATAATTATGGTCTGAGAAAACTGACAAGGTCAGTTTTCGATTGACAAATTTCTTCCTGAGCAGCCCTTCGGGCTGGTCTCCTGCACTTGAAGGAAAAGGTGTTATAGCAGAAAAAATCCAGCCATGGCGAGGCGGAACTGGCCGTGTTCGTATACAAAGTATACGGTTATGGTCAGTGAAGTAGAGCATTTTCCGAAGGAAAATGACCGTCGAAGCCGTGGGTGGCTGGATTTTTTCAAATATGTGCTCAGGAACCTGATTGCTACATAAAAAAACAAGTTTTATATAATAAATAACCCAAATAATATCTAAAAGAGGGTAAAACATGAGCGATTTTGCACAGACACGGATGATCACTACCATCCACAGGCTTCACGAGCACAAGCTTGAGGAGATGGAGCGCAAGCTGGCAGAGTATTCCAAGCAAAAGCCCGTCGCGCTGGTGCTTCCTTCGCTTTATTCCGAGCTGGAGGGTGATGCCCTACCCAAGATCATCGAAACGCTGAAAGGGGTCAATTACATCAATGAGATCGTCGTCACCATGGCAGGGATGGATGAGGGCAAGTTCAACCATGCCAAAGAATTTTTCTCGCAGCTTGGCCAGGAGCTCAACATCATATGGAACGACGGGCCGAGGATCATGGAGCTGTACAATATGCTTGAGCAGAGGGGAAAGCATATCGGGCCTAATGGCAAGGGGAGGTCTGCATGGCTCGCATACGGCTATGTGATAGCCAGAGGCATGTCAAAGGTCATAGCGCTCCATGACTGCGATATCGTGACATATGACAGGGAGATGCTCGCGAGGCTCTGCCTCCCGGTTGCTGACCCCAACACAGAGCATAAGTTCTGCAAAGGCTATTATTCAAGGGTGTCTGAGAACAAGATAAACGGCAGGACAACAAGGCTGCTGGTCTCTCCTCTTATATGGGCCTTAAAAGAGGTCCTGCATGCACAGAACATAACCAGCGTGAACAACCTGCTTGACTATATGGACGAGTTCCGATACCCTCTGGCAGGCGAGTTTTCCATGGATACCGACATCGCCAGGATAAACAAGATCCCGTGCGACTGGGGCCTGGAGATCGGGGTATTGCAGCAGGTATACAGCAATGCCGGGGCAAAATATGTCTGCCAGGCGCAGATAGCCGAATATTATGAGCACAAGCACCAGCAGCTCGGTGATGAGCCTGACAAAGGACTCTTCAAGATGGCTGTCGACATAATAAAGAGGTTCTTCAGCATACTCGCAAAAGAGGGCGTCGTACTCGATAAGCATTTCTTCCACACCCTCGTGTACACATACCAGCATCAGGCACAGATCGCCATAAAAAAATACAGCACAGACACAAAGAACAACCTGCTGGAGTACAACAGGAGCCAGGAAGAGCATATCGTAGATACGTTCAAGAAAGCTATCAAGATAGCAGGCGGGCATTACCTGAAAGACGAGGGCATAGAGGAAATACCGAACTGGAACAGCGTCGTCTTTTCGATGCCTGATATATTCTCAAGGCTTACCGAGGCTGTCAGGCTTGACATGGGAAAATAAGTACTGGGATGGACGGCAGTGACCCCCCTGTTTCCTGTGGAACCCTGTTTCTGATGGAAAATATCTCCAAAATTTTGCTTATGCAAACTGCTCCAAGAAAAAGCTCTGGAATAATATATATATTATTATAGTTATTCCAAAACATTATTATTCTGATATGACGATTGTTAGGATTCCTTTTTAATAATTATATCAAAACAAATATATTAAAAAATAAATTTTATATATTATATTTTAGGATATATAATTTTTGGGATCATCTATTTTCTCTTTTTTTGCTGAAAGTTATAATCGTATATTAAACTCTCTGTTATATTTATTTTATTATCTATTTTACATTATATAACATTGAGTGTTCAATTATGTTTATCGAGCGAGATGCCGGATGCTGCACGGATTGTTTTTTCCGTCGATATATAATTATTTTTTATATAGAAAATAAATATATATAACATATATATTTGTTTAGCTTATAATCAAATAAATAATAATAAACAGCTGAATTTTCATAAAACGCGTGAACAGATAATAGACTTTTGCATGGCGGAGCCGATAGAGTTTACAGAGACATAGATGATTAAGGCGATCTGAAACGCGCTGCCTGCTATGGACATTACATATTGCGACATAAAGCGCTTATGATGGTGGTTGCACTGCTATGTGTGAGAGCATTTCCCTAAGTATTTGTTCTCAGGATATTGATACCAAGAAGCCGCACAAACGCATCATAGCAATCCTGCCCACATCTTACAAAAGTTCCACAGGAAACAGGGGGGTGTCATATCACTCCAGAACAATAATCTTTATAAGCGAGTGTTTCTTGTGGAAAACCTATGGCGCAAAAAGGATTAAAGGGGTTTTTTGAGACTTTTCTGGCCAAAGAGTCCATCTTTAGGCATAAGGAGGTGCTCCAGTCCAGCTATAAGCCTGATACAATCCTGCACAGGGATGATGAGATAAACCAGATAGCTCATATCCTTGCCCCGGCGCTGAAGATGGAGAAGCCATCAAACCTTTTCCTGTATGGAAAGACCGGCACAGGCAAGACAACGTGCGCCCAGTACATACTGAACCAGATGGCAAAGGTATCCGAGGAAAGAGGGATACCCTTAAAGGTCATATACATCAACTGCAAGCTCAGGAGGGTGGCAGACACCGAGTACAGGCTGATATCACAGATTGTGCAGGAATTCGGACTGCCGTTGCCTTCGACAGGCCTGCCGACAGAGGATATATACAAGGCGTTCCAGACCCTTCTGGACAAGGAAAAGCTTCTCCTTTTGCTGATAATGGATGAGGTTGACCAGCTGGTGAAAAAGGCAGGAGACAGCATAATTTACACTCTGACGAGGTTGAACACCGAGCTTAAGAACTCCCAGACAAGCCTTATCGGGATATCGAACGACCTCATGTTTATCGACAATATCGATCCGAGGGCCAAGTCGTCCCTTTCAGAGGAAGAGGTAGTGTTTCCCCCATATAATGCTATCCAGCTCCAGGATATCTTGAGGAAGCGGTCGAGGAAGGCGTTCAGGGAGAATATCCTGGAACAGGGTGTTATCGAGAAATGTGCTGCATACGCTGCCAGGGAGCACGGGGATGCCAGGCGCGCACTGGAGCTGTTGCGCGTTGCGGGCGAGATCGCTGAAAGGGAAGATCAAAAGAAGGTCGGGATAAAGGACATTGACAAGGCAGAGGCAAAGATCGAGCGTGACAGGGTCCAGGATATCGTGCGCTCGCAGCCCAAGCAGCACCAGCTTACCCTGTATTCGATACTGCAGCTGAGCTCGAAACGAAAGGGTGTTTTTTACACGGGCGAAGTTTATGATATCTACAAAGGGACAAGCCAGGATGCCGGCGTAAGGCCCCTCACCCAGCGCAGGCTTTCTGATATAATAGCAGAGCTGGACATGCTCGGGATAATCAATGCCCACGTAATATCAAAAGGCAGGTTCGGGAGGACGCGGGAAATTACAGTGTCCCTGCCGGCGGGCACAATCGGTATCGTAAACAGGATCCTGAAGCAGGGTCTGGGGATTTGATCATGCAGCATACAGCACAACTGGACAAGAGGGAAATCATAGACCGGTTCCTGCAGAGAGGTGTCCTGTTAAGCAGGGATGTCTTTGACAGGGCAGCCGATCTCCATGCAGTTGAGGAGATCCTGGAGGAGGAAAACCTGGGAGAGCTTCTGTTTTTGAACAGGGACATCATATCGCTTCTAGACAAGAGAATATTTGACATAAACTGGCAGGAGCTTGAGCAGGCAAGGTCTGCGGCTGAGAAAGCGGGCAACGACCACCTGTACAGGAAGTTTTTAGAATGTGCAGCCACAGGGCAGAGCATCGAGCAGTGTGAAAAGACCATAAGCCACGAAGGCGTAAAAGTAGTCTTCAGCTCAGACAAGCCAATCACCAAGAAAGAGGTTGCTGACTTTGTGGGGTATTATAATGCGAGGTTTAAGGCAATAGGGGCGCTGCTGAGAAACAGGCAGGAGCTGACCGGGCTTACCTCTGTTGCACGGGTCCTGAACAAGAGGGACAGGGAGACTGTCTCCCTTATCGGCCTGGTCGCTGAAAAATCAGTAACAGCAAACAACAATGTCATGCTGACACTGGAGGATGCCTCGGGCCAGATAAAGGTCCTCGTGAGCAAGAAAAAGCAGGAGGTATATGAGCAGGGCCGGGACATTACCCTGGACGAGTGTATAGGGGTTACAGGCGTCTGCGGCGACAAGATCGTCTTTTGCACAGGCATTGTCCAGCCCGACATACCATTCAACAAGGAGCTTAAGAAAAGCCCTGTCGAGGAGTATGCCATCTTCCTCTCTGACCTGCACGTGGGCTCCATCGATTTTCTCGATGAGAAGTTCAACAAGTTCCTGCGATGGCTAAACGGTGAGATAGGGACAGAAGAGCACAGGAAGATGATAGAAAAGACAAAGTACCTCTTTATTGCCGGAGACCTTGTGGACGGCGTGGGCATATACCCCAACCAGGATTCTGAGCTTGTGATAAAGGACATCTACAGGCAGTATGAGCTGTGTGCAGAGTTGCTGGCGAAAATACCCCGACACATTAACATTATCATGTGTCCGGGCAACCACGACTCTGTCAGGCTCTCAGAGCCGCAGCCTCGGTTTGACATGGATTTTGCAAGGCCACTGTATACGCTCCCGAACGCGCTTATAGTAAGCAACCCTTCTGTCGTGAACATCGCTGCAAGAGACGGCTTTTCCGGGTTTGACGTCCTGATGTACCACGGCTACAGCTTTGACTATTTCATATCAAACATAGATTCGATAAGGAACAACGGCGGCTATGACAGGGCAGACCTTGTGATGAAGTTCCTTTTGCAGCGCAGGCATCTTGCGCCCACGCACACAGCCACACTCTATGTGCCGGACAGGGAAGAGGACCAGCTGTTCATAAGCAGGGTGCCGGATTTTTTCATGTCAGGCCATATCCATAAGTCGTCTGTTGCCAGCTACAGGAACGTATCGATGATATGCGGTTCATGCTGGCAATCGACAACCAGTTTCCAGATAAAGGTGGGCCACCACCCAGAGCCGGCCCAGGTGCCCATCGTAAACCTTCAGACAAGACAGACAAGGATATTGAGGTTTTAGATCATGGCAGGAGCAAGCGAGCAGATGCAGAAATACTTCGAGAGCATCCAGAAGCAGGTGGACGAATGCTATAGTATTGCAAACAGCGCCAGGAAACAGGGCTATGATCCAGAGGACAGGGCAGATGTCAGGCTTGCAAAAAACATGGCAGAGCGCGTAGAAGGCCTTGTCAGCTCTGTGGCGCCCGCCCTGCTCGGCACGGGCTTTACCAAGAGGATAGTCGAGCTTGAGAAGACGTATTCCCCGCTTGACTGGAGGGTGGCGCTGAAGCTTGCTGAAGAAGTAGCTAAGGAAAAATTCTGCAGATTCAAGGACAAGAGAGAAGCCATGGAGGTCGGCATAAGGGCAGGGTTTACCTATCACACAGGGGGCATAGTGTCTGCCCCATTAGAGGGCTTTACAAGGCTGGGCTTCAAGAAGACCCGGGACGGCAAGGATTACCTCGTTCCGCACTATTCCGGCCCCATAAGGGGCGCCGGCGGCACGGCAGCAGCATTTTCGCTTGTATTGACAGACTATATACGGACAGTGATGGGATATGCCGGCTATGACCCCGACGAAAGGGAGACAGGCAGGTACAAGACAGAGATAAGCGACTACCATGACAGGGTCACCAACCTGCAGTACAAGCCTTCTGAGGACGAGATAGAATTTCTCGTGGGCCATCTCCCGATAGAGATCGACGGGGACCCCACAGAAAAGATCGAGGTTTCCAACTATAAGGACCTTGACAGGGTCGAGACCAACAGGATAAGGGGCGGCATAAGCCTTGTCCTGGCAGAGGGGCTGGCGCAAAAGGCGCCGAAACTTTGGAAACGCCTGGGCAAGTGGGGCAAGGACTTTAGCCTTGACTGGGGCTGGCTGGAGGAATTCATCGCCCTGCAGAAGAGCATAAAGGCAAAACAGAAAAAAGAAGACAAGAAGAAAGAGGGCCTGACACCAAACTATACGTTTATCGCCGACCTTGTGGCCGGAAGGCCTGTTCTTGCTCATCCGATGGCAAGAGGGGGCTTTAGGCTCAGGTACGGCAGGTCACGGGTCTCCGGGTTTTCAGCAGCATCCATCAATCCAGCGACGATGCTGCTGCTCAAAAGGTTTATCGCGACCGGCACGCAGCTGAAGATGGAGAGGCCGGGCAAGGCTGCTTCGATAACACCCTGCGACACTATCGACGGGCCGACCATAAAGACCGCTGACGGCTCTGTGCTCAGGATAAGGACTGCAAAAGAGGCGAAGGCCTATAAGGGTATGGTCAGCGAGATACTTTTTTTAGGCGATGTCCTGTTCAACTACGGCGATTTTTCTGAGAACGGCCATGTCCTTGCTCCTGCAGGGTACAACGAAGAGTGGTGGCTCAGGGAGCTTGAGAAGGCATCTGTCGACACATTCGGCACGCTTGACATGGACAAGCTTGCCGAGATGACGAGGATATCTCATGAGGACCTGGAAAAGCTGTTCAAGAACCCCTTCCGGACCAGGATCTCCGCGCGCGCAGCGATAAATATCTCGCAGAAGCTCGATGTGGCCATGCATCCTGATTACACGTACTACTGGAGGCTTCTTAAGCCAGAGGACATCGCCGGGCTTGCAAGATGGGTGAGCAGCGGAAAGGCGTACAAAGAGGAGGGCAAGCTGACCAAGCTGGTGCTCAGCCTCCAGAAAGAGGGCAAGGCCATGCTCGAGAACATCGGCCTGCCGCACAAGCTGGTCAACAAAGAATTTGTCGTTGTGGAGAGGGACCATGCGCTCAGCCTGATGCAGAGCCTCGGGTTTGGCTCATCCGGCGATGTTGATGGTATCATCTCAAAGATCGATAAGGAGCGCCCGGTCCTTGATAACCTGAGCAGGCTTGCAGGGATCAGGATAATGGACAAGGCGGGAACGTTCATCGGCGCAAGGATGGGACGGCCGGAAAAGGCCAAGATGAGGAAGATGGCAGGAACGCCGCACGTACTCTTTCCGATCGGCGATGAAGGAGGACGGCTCAGGAGCTTCCAGTCGGCTATAGAGGCCGGCTTTGTTACGGCCGAGCTGCCGACGTATTATTGCCCGGAGTGCAAAAAAGACACGATATTTGCTGTATGTGAGACATGCAATAAAAAGACCGAGAAGCGCTACCTGTGCGAGAAATGCGGAGTCATAAGCGAGCCCGTATGCAGGAAAAAGGACAGTAATGGAGAGCACGGCCCGGCAAGGCCTTACAGAGAGCAGAAAATAGAGATAAAGCATTATTTCCAGAAAGCCCTTGAAAAGATCGGTGACAGGATATACCCTGACCTGATAAAGGGTGTGCGCGGCACAAGCAACAGGGACCATCTCCCTGAGCACATAATAAAGGGCATCCTAAGGGCAAAGCATGATGTTTTTGTAAACAAGGACGGGACAGTGCGCTTTGACATGACCGAGCTGCCGATAACCCACTTCAAACCCGAGGAAATCGGCTGCAGCCTTGAAAAGCTAAAGCAGCTTGGTTATACACAGGACATAAAAGGCGCTGAGATAACGAGCGAAAGCCAGATAATAGAGATAATGCCACAGGATATAGTCCTTCCTGCCGCGCCAGACGCGTTGGATGAGCAGAGCGACAAGGCCCTTGTCAGGGTGGCGGGGTTTATCGATGAGCTGCTGGTCAAGCTTTACGGCCTTAAGCCATACTATAATATTAAGAGCAGAGAAGACCTGATCGGCCAGGTGGTTGTTGGCCTCGCTCCACATATCTCAGCAGGCACAGTAGGCAGGATAATAGGCTTTTCGAAGACCCAGGGCATGTTTGCACACCCGCTGTTCCATGCGGCGCTCAGAAGGGACTGCTTCAGCAAAGACGCATATATCCCGCTGTATATTGATGGAAGATGGCAAATAAGGCCACTTGGCGAAGTTGTTGAGCAGTTGAATCCCACAAGGGTTGTTGATGATTTTGGTACAAAGGAGGCCAGGGTAAAGGGCATCAGCAGCGCAGGGCTTGCCAAGACAAGGGTAAACAATTTTACCAGGCACACCCCCCAGCCGATGGTCGAGATAAAGACACAATCAGGAAAAACACTGAAAACAACACACAACCACAAGCACATTGTTTTTGATGGGAAGGAAAAACTTGTTCTGGCGCATGAGCTTAAGATTGGGGATAAGCTGTGCCTCCCATACAGGATAAAGATAGCGAAGAAGGATATAAAAAAACTTGACCTTTTGTCTGAGCTCTCTGACAGGGACTGGGCGATGGTCCGCGGGGTAAACCGTCTGTTCGATATAAAGAAATATGCAAGGGCCCGGTTTTCCAAAAAAGATTATGACAATTTCACATCAAGAGATTCATATCCGGTGGCATTCATAAGCGATCTGATAAAGAAACACGTAGTCAAGCCGGATAAGCTCTTTTTGGCCGCAAAGCGCGACCATGTACAGATACCGGCAGTGATCCCTGTCAGCAAAGAGCTGCTGCAGATAATCGGCCTGTATGTCGCAGAGGGTTATTCGCGCGCAGTCAAAGGCGGGCACTATCAGGTATATATCGCTGCCCAGGACAAGGGGCTGCGTGGATTTATAAAGTCCGGTATGAAGCAGGTTTTTGGCCTGTCGCCTGCAGAGAACAAGGATGACAGGGTAACCTACTCTAGCAGGATCTTGTACGAGTTTTTTGTATCCATGCTCGGCTGCGGATCATCTGCCCAGGAGAAAAGGCTGCCGGCAAGATTTTTAGACCTTCCGAACAAGAGGCTTGGACATCTGTTGTCAGGGTATTTTGAAGGTGACGGCTCTGTGAGCAAGAGCGACACCAGGGTGACCTTTGATACAGTAAGCGAGGGCCTGCTTAAAGATATGGATTTTGTATTTGCACAGATGGGCATTTTTGTCAAAAATTATACTTACTCTTCTTATCCCGGGAAAAGAGTCAGGGACTTTTATATCAGGAAAGACAGAGCCATACCTAAATTTACAGTGACAAAAGGGATAATCCAAAGCATTTTTGTCAGAAAATTTGCAAAATATGCGGGCTTTATCTCTTCAAGAAAAAAAGATATCCTGCGCGCGCTCTGCACCAAAATCCCGCTGGGGATAAGGCAGGAGCACAGCAGCACGATGGTCTTTGACAAGGTAACCTCTGTCAAGCTGCTGCCGCCAGAGACAAGCTATTCGCTTAATGTTGAAGGGAACAGGGTCTTTGCAAATTCGATCCTTACAAAACAGTGCGACGGTGATGAAGCATGCGTTATCCTGCTCATGGACGCGCTGCTGAACTTCTCGCGGCAGTATCTCCCGGATTCAAGAGGAGCCAAGACAATGGACGCCCCGCTTGTGCTGACCTCTAAACTGGTCCCTTCTGAGGTCGATGACATGGCCCACGGCCTGGATATTGTCTGGGAATACCCGCTGGAGCTGTATAATGCGGCGCAGCAGATGAAAGACCCCTGGGAGCTGAAGGTCGAGCAGATCAAGCATGTCCTCGGCACAGAGAGGCAGTATGAGAAGATGGGGTTCACGCATGATGTTGCAAGCATAAATTCAGGGATCAACTGTTCAGCTTACAAGGCCCTGCCATCGATGGAAGAGAAGCTCAAGGGCCAGATGGCGCTCGCTGAGAGGATAAGGGCGGTCGATGCCTCTGATGTCGCCCGCCTGGTCATCGAGAAGCACCTTCTGCGGGACACTAAAGGTAATTTGAGGAAGTTCTCGACACAGCAGTTCCGCTGCGTTAAATGCAACAAAAAGTACAGGCGCCCGCCCCTTATCGGGAGATGCAGCTGTGGAGGCAGGCTGATATTCACTGTATCGCACGGCTCTGTCATTAAGTATTTAGAGCCTTCGGTTAGCCTTGCGGAGAAATATGAGGTTCCTCTTTATCTGAAGCAATCCCTTGATCTTTTGAGGTTGAGGATTGACGGTGTTTTTGGGAAAGAGAAGGAGGTGCAGGAAGGTTTGGGCCGGTGGTTTGGTTGATTGTTTTATTTTTATGTTTACCTATTTAAACCAATCCTTTTTTTAGAAAGACTTAAATTTCAAAGCAAAATAATTTGATCGCTATTTTGCACATAACCGGCAAACCAATATTTTTTTATAATTGCTAAGTATTATGCTTGCAATGGGGTATATATTAAAGCTTTTGCCAAGGGTGTTAGGATATAATATGCATAGATGTTTTAAGCAGCCAGTCATGCGTCCTTTCAACCTTACAGTTTCTGTCACAGGGAGATGCAACTCAAGATGCAAAACATGCAATGTCTGGAAAAATAAGCCAGAGACTGAATTAAGTATGGATCAATGGTCAACCACTCTTAAGTCAGTTGGCAAGTCTCCGGTCTGGATAAGCGTTTCCGGCGGTGAACCATTCCTAAGAGAAGATTTTTCAGATATCATAAAGCTCATAGCTATGCACAACAAGCCGGATATATTAACAATAGCGACAAATGGGCTGTTGACAAAAAAGATAACCGAAGATGTCAAGAAGATACTCTCTTTTTATAGAGGTGAGCTCATAATAAACATTTCAATAGATGCGGTTGGAGCAAATCACGACTCAATAAGAGGGGTGAAATGCTATGAGAAGGCCATCAATACTTTCAGAGAGCTAAGGAAGCTTGATAAGCTGAATCTTGGGATACACACGGTAATCTCAAAATACAATCTAAAATACATTGAAGAGCTTAGCAGGGCGGTTAAAAGACTAAGGCCGGATTCTTTCATCTTTCAGATTGCTGAGAACAGGGAAGAACTAAAGAACATGGAAAAGGACATTGTTCCCGGGAATGATGAATATGTCAGATCACTCGGAATTCTGCAAAAAAGCCCCTGGAACGCTTCGGGGGTTTCCAGGATCACCAAAAGGCTCAGAAACCAGTATTATGACCTTACAAAAAATAATAAAGCACCTCCGTGCTTTGCAGGTCTGGCATCTGCACACATAAATTACGATGGCAGCCTATGGGCGTGCTGCGTAAAATGCGAGTGCATGGGAAATCTGCTAGACAACAGCTTTGAAGAGCTATGGAAAGGAAAAAAAGCCAAGGAGATAAGGTCCAGGATAAAGAAAGAGAGATGTTCCTGCAAAATGGCCAATGCGTATTACAGCAATATGATATGTGATCCACTATGCGTGTTTTGATAACAGGTGCAACAGGTTTTATAGGCAGGAACCTGGTAGAAAACCTTGCAGGCAGATACGAGGTCTCTTGCCTTATCCGAAGAGATGATGATTTTCTGAATGAACTCGGAGTCGATGTGCAACGCGGAGATGTTACTGACAAAAGCTCCTTGAAAATCAGTGAGGATGTTGATGCTGTTGTGCATCTTGCAGGGACTCTCGGAAGTTATAAGACAAAACAAAAAGAGCATCATGATATACATGTAAGAGGGGCTGAAAACATCCTCAAAAGATGTACAGGCCAGAGATTCATCTATATTAGTTCCGCGGGTGTCCTAGGTCCTGTGATCGATGCAGATGAGACCTATCAGCTGAACCCTACAAATGACTATGAAAATGCAAAAGCAGAGGCTGAAGAGTTGGTCAGGCAGTATGAGAATCACATCATCCTGAGGCCTGAATTTGTCTATGGACCTCATGATATGCATGTGCTGAGGCTTTTCAATAGCATCAAGAACAGAAAGTTTTTCCTTATAGGTGACGGCGAAAGCCTCCTACACCCGACATATGTCGGTGATGTGGTATTCTGCATCGAAAAATGCCTGAATCAGGCGTTTAGGAACCAGACATTCAACATTGCAGGTAAGAATGCTTTAAGTGTCAGAGAATTCCAGGAGATGGTTGCAAATGAACTTGGTGTCAGTATCAATAGGTTGAGAATCCCGTTGGCTCTTGCAAGAGCATATGTCTCAGCAGTTGGGCCATGGGTATGGTTCGATCCAGTATTGACAAAGTCAAGTCTTGATTTTTTCACAAAATCAAGGACATTCAATACAGACAAGGCACAGAAGATGCTGGGATACAGGCCAGTCAGCCTAAAAGATGGAATAAGCAAGACAATCGGATGGTACAGTGAGCATGGTTATCTATAAGATAAGAAAACTCTATGATTTGGCGCTCGCTGAAGGCGAGGGTCTGGGCACTGCCTATGAATATCATGTGAAATTAAGGCTTATTTCCGGGCTTCTGGAGGGTTCTGATACAAGGTCGGTGCTCATCTACGGCCTGCCTGAGAAATACGGTTTTAGCCTGGATTTTTTCTATCTCTGTAGCTTGAGAGGCTATGAAACTTTTCTATTTGAGAATAGGAACGCCAGAGTGAGCCGATTGTTTAAGATACTTGAATCAGCTGATTTGCCTAAACCCAAGATCATTGAAAATATCGGCAGGTCCTTTGACCTGGTCTTATCTAGTGAAGTTCTTCAAAGTGTTGAACAAAAGAAAGTGTATATTGATAATGTGAAAAGATACGGCAGGATATCAGCAATATTTGTGCCTAACAAGGACAACAGGAGCCATTCAAGGGTATCAGGATTGTCTGGTTTTACTTTGGGAGAGATGAAGGACATATTTGGATGTCAGACTGGACACATCGATATACCGCCTTTTCCACCAGGAGTCAAGAAGAGGAAGCAAACTAACAGCAGACTTATCTTGTTTCTATTGGCGGCATTGGGTCTTCTTGAGAGGTTTTATCCACTCAAGAAAAGGCTTGCTCATATGGTTTATTCAATAAAATAAAACGGATTTTCTAGGGTATATTATCACCACTCTGCCAAAATAACATAACTTTATATAGTTATAACCCGTAAGTTATGCTGAGCATGGACCAGAAACTGATAGATTACATAAAAAAGGAGAAAGACAAGAGCTTTTCAGATGAGCAGATCAGGGCAGAGCTTATCAAGGCAGGCCATGAGGCAGCAAAGGTTGATGAGCATATCAAGGCAGTAACTGGCCAGCATCACAAGTCAAAAGGGAAGATGACTGCAGTCATTCTTATCCTGGTAATTGCTTTTTCTATCGGGTTTTATTATATAACAAATCCTTCTGATGCAGTCACCGAGCATCTTGACAGCGGCTGGGGCTACTATTTTAGCGGCAACTACAATGATGCGATAGCCGAGTTTAATAGCGTATTAGAGGAAGATCAGAACAATGCTGGGGCGTATTCCGGCCTTGGTGCTTCATACCTTAAGCTGAAGGATTATGATAACGCGATTGAGAATTTTGAAAAGGCTGTGAATTTGAATAGTGCGGACGACAGGAGTTATGCAGGGCTTGGTTGGGGGTATTATAACACCCGGGAATATGATAAAGCTATAGACGCGTTTAATAAGGCAGCTGGGTTGAATCCAAATGACGATAGTGTTTATAACGGACTCGGCTTGGCGTATTTTAAGAACAAAGAATATGATAACGCAAAAACAGCATTTGAAAAAGCCATCGAATTGAATCCTAACATTGTATCTTACTATTCGGGATTACGACAAAGTTATTATTACCTTGGGGATTACGGGCAGAGCCAGGCGATATTTGAGAAAATAATTGCAGTGGACCCGGAGAATAGTCAAGCATATGCAGGTCTTGGTTGGATTTATTTTGGTTCAGGAAACTTTAATACATCCGCGGATTATTTTGAGAACGCGTTAAAATTTAATTCCAGCGATGATAATGCACGGTTAGGGCTGGCTAAAAGCCTGTACGAACTGAAAGCATACAACAGGTCACTCCAATTGTTCAACGAGCTTCTTGACTCCAATCCCGACAACGACGATGCATATGCAGGCCTCGGGCTTTTATACACTGATCTGGGGAATAACGAAATAGCGCTGCAGGATATAAACAAGGCCATTGAATTAAATCCGCAAAACCCCCTGCATTATGTCAGGCTTGCATATAGCTATTTATCATTTGAGGATTATGGTCTTGCCAAGGAAGCGATTGACCAGGCTTATCAGTTAGGCATACCGGAACAATTTAAAGCGAGCACGGACGAACTTAGAGATAAGATTTATGAAAAAGCATAATCTCAGATATAATTAATTGTCCGATTTTCTATTCTATCACGATAATATAATAAAAAATAAAAACATCATAAAAAACTTTTTTAAATTAACTGTTTTTTGGGGTAATCAATGAGAATAAAGATATTACTTGTCAATCCATACTGGAAGAAGCTCTACAACATATATTATGATAGGGGAGTTACAAAGAGGCACCAACCACTGGGGCTGCTTTATATTGCCTCATATCTTCTATCCCATGGGGATTATGATATTAAGGTTATCGATGAAAACAACAAAAAAGCCGAGCTAGAAAAAACAATCAGGCAAACGAGTCCAGATATCGTGGGTTTGTGCAGTACAACCCCTCTTTTTCCAGAAGTTAAAACTATCGCACACCGAGTTAAAAAAATAAACAAGAATATTGCGGTCGTTGTTGGCGGGGCGCATGTTTCTGCAGTTCCGGAGAAATCTTTGCTTGAATGTGAAGATATTGATTTTATTGTTCGGGGAGAGGGAGAAAAGACGATGCAGGAACTTACTCAAGCCATAATAAAAAACAAAAAATTCAGCAATATAAATAACATTACCTTCAGAAAAGGCAATAAAATAGTCTCCACTCCGGATCAGCCGTTGTTTAGCAATTTAGATATGCTGCCTTTTCCGGATAGAAGCCTAATCGATATGAAACCATATAATTCAATATCAATTATGATGAGCAGGGGATGCCCTTTTAATTGTACATATTGTTATCCTCTTTTTGGAAAGAAAGTCAGATTCCGGGACCCGGCCAATGTGGCGAAAGAGATGGAAGATATTGTCAGACAATATAACAAACATCATTTCAATTTTGTCGATGAGACCTTCACAATAAATAAGGGCCAGGTTTATAAGCTATGTGACGAGATAATCAATAGGGGCCTTAATAAAAAAATCAGATGGACATGTACAACGAGGGTCGATTGTGTTGATCATGATCTCTTACTGAAGATGAAAGAATCCGGTTGTGAACTGATCAGTTTTGGTGTCGAGAGCGGAAATGCAAAAATTCTTGAAGCCACCAACAAAGGCATAAGTCTAGAGCAGGCATTTAATACATTCAGGCTTTGTAAAAAAGTTGGAATGCCAACCTTAGCATTCTTTATGCTGGGCCATCCGGGCGAAACTGAAGAAACCATAACAGAAACAATCAATGTTGCAATGAAAATTGACCCTCTTATTGCAGAATTTTCTTATATTACCCCATTTCCAGGAACTATGTTAAGCAACAAAGTTAAATCAGAGAAACCAAATACTGATTGGGGACAATATTCATATTGTACCAGCGCGCAACTTCAGCATATTCCTGAAGATGAATTAATCAGATATCATAGAAAAGCCTTCTTTAAGTTTTACATGAGACCAAAGAAGATCATTGATATATTAAAGCATAAAGCAGCCCGATTCCTACAATAATCAAACCCAGAGGTGTAGGATTATAATCATATTATAATATGGCCTAGTCTGGTTTCAGTTTAAGGCAGAGTTTCTTCTCCTTCTAAGAGTAGTACCAGCCAATTTAGGTATGGAGAAGATTTTCGGCCTAGTGAAGGTTAATAATAAATTGATATTGTGTATCAACCAATTCGGAAGGAATTTCCTAACGAAAAAGAAAGATTTCTTTTTCACGACTAACTTTAATATCTTGCTTGGTATTGCGCCGGAGAAATCGCGTGACCAGACCCCCTCACACCAAAACAGCAACGAATTGATAAAATATGTTTTTTTATTCCTCTTTGGGTGGTGGGTTATGTCATGATAATTTTTTCCAATACCAAGATAGTTTTTATTTCTACTTTTTATTTTATAATTAATCTGTTCATATAATTTAGTCCCCGGAAAAAGAACCAGGCTGTGGATATCCAAGATAAATGGTCGCGGAAGCCTAATCAAAAGAGCGAGTGTTTCCATAATGTTCCCCTCGCTCTCTAATGGATTGTTTGTAATCAGATCGTAGATAGGCAGATCTATCCCATGTTTCAGAGAGTCATTAATTATTGTGGCAGCCATGATTATATCCTTCTTCTGTATTTTTCTGTTATACAATTTATTTGTTTTTTCACAGCCGCTTTGAATACCCATGTTTATTGTTTTTAACCCACAATCAATTAATAATTTTAGTTTATCTTTGCTTAATGTTCTGGGTGTCGAATAAACGAAGAAAGGAAGCGAAATGTATTTTCTATAAAGAGATGAAAATTCTTCCAACTCTTTTATTGTTCGCAGAAAGAAATCATCATCTACAAAATAGATGTAACCAATTTCCGGGAAACGTTGAACGATGCT
>CAZPXC010000016.1:0-31538 GCA_964590935.1 uncultured Methanosarcinales archaeon | reverse complement strand
ATAATTATGGTCTGAGAAAACTGACAAGGTCAGTTTTCGATTGACAAATTTCTTCTTGAGCAGCCCTTCGGGCCGGATTGCCGCACTTGCTGAAAAAATAGATTTGGGAATTTGACTTAACCTACAGGAAATCAACTCTGGGGACAGTTCACTATAATACCTGGCAGGATACTGTCATAAAACATTCAGACATACCCCATCACTCGAAAAACAAAACTTTAAATACTACCTCTCCTTCACAGCCCCAGAATAGTGATATCTATGGGAAGGATAAAGACACAACTGGTTAAGAGGACAACTCTGGAGCTTTACAGGAACAACAGGGATAGCTTTAAGGATAATTTTGAGGACAACAAGCAGATAGTTTCTGAATTAGCTGAGTTTCCGTCAAAGAAGATCAGGAATACAGTCGCTGGGTATGTTACCCGGCTGGTGAAGACAAACAAGGAATGATTGTCAGCGGGGGTGCGAAAATGACACTGGACAACTCTATCTTTATCGGCAGCAAGCCCTTTATGAACTATGTCACAAGCGTTGTGATGCAGTTCACGACCAAGAATGCTGAAGAGGTAATCGTAAAAGCAAGGGGCAAGTTCATAAGCCGCGCAGTTGACGTTTCAGAGGTCGCGGCCAAGCGGTTCCTCAAGGACCAGATAAAGATAAAAGAGATAAGGATAGACTCAGAGGAATTCCAGAACAAGGAAGGCAAGGAAGTCAGGGTATCGACCATAGAGATAGTCCTCACCAAATAAGTTCTTTCATTAATTTTATATATTAAATAAATTACCTGTTCCCTCTTGACTTCATGGTATCGAAGATCATTATCTGGGCCTGTAGCATAGCCTGGTAGCCGGAGATTACATGATTATCGGATGGCAACCCGCTGGGCTAATAGTGCGGCCGGCTTCGGTGAGCAGCTGCGATGAGACGAGCAAACTGCTCCAGGATACCGGTTGACCGGGGTTCGAATCCTCGCAGGCTCATTGACTTAAATCCGTACAGTTCAATTTTTTTTGAACTGTACCTGGTTCTGGGTTGATAAGGGTCCTGACCCTTATGTGGGAATCCTCGCAGGCTCATTGACTTAAATCCGTACAGTTCAATTTTTTTTGAACTGTACCTGGTTCTGGGTTGATAATATTGGTCTGACTTATATGTTAAACTAACAAGAAAAATCTCTACAAATCTCCTCGGCAAGTTTTTTTTCAGAAGAAGAAATCCGACTTCTCTCTACTCTAGCCATATTCAATAGGAAAGAATGTGTCTCTTTCGAATTCAATTTTGGTGTCGCTCTAATTGGTTTTGCCATTTTCTTAGTATTGTAATACAAAAGTATTACTTCTATTTATTAGTTATGTTTTAACAATTTTTAATATGTGATGCAAATCTCTATACATAGGAATTGTTCCTTTCTCTCTTTCTCTCAATATTTGAAAGCCTAGTTTCTTGTAGAAATGCAGAGAATCTTTTTTGCTATCTGGATTTCTTTTTGCATCAAGAGTAACAAACCCACAACCGACCTGCCTATTTATCTTAATAACATGACTTATAGCAAATTATCTTAATAACATGACTTATAGCAAATGAAATCAATAATCTGCCTATACCTCTCCGCAGATAGCCATCATCAACACACAATCTTCCTATTTTCAATGCAGGTAAAGATTTATAACGGATGTTTTTTGACCTAAATTGCTCTTTTAATTTGGGACTAAGATTAATAGTATCTGTCAATAATGTTATATATGCGGCTAGCTGGCCTGTTCCTTTTAAAAGCCATAAATAAGTTATTGAAATATCCTTTTCCTGATTGTCCAAAGCATCATCAGTGAGAAAATCAACTAAGTCCTTTTCATATGACCTGAATTTATTTATAATTGAGATATGTGACCTGTCTAATTGGACAATATCAAAATCAGCAATTTTGTATTGGCGCGGTTTTTTCTTTGACATAGAACGCAATTAATAAAGAATTCTTTATAAACTTTGTCGCCATATATTATTCAGTGAAGTGACCAATTAGACCATAGTTCTCCTAAACTCATAAATCTAAATTCTAAGACAATGAGAATAGAATCATAATGGGCCCAGCCGGAATTGAACCGGCGACCTCCGCCGTACCAAACCAGTTTTGATCATTGTTTCGCCAAAACAGGTATGTCGAGGCGACGTCATGTGCAGCGCGCCGCTGCACGCCAGCGAATTTGCAGAGCAAATTATAGCGCGTAGCCGCTAGACTATGGGCCCGGTGCCTATGCTGAAAACCCAGGATGTTTATAAAGATTTTGGATACTGTTACCATAGAACGCTGATAAACAAACTTTAAAAAGAAGCTCTATCTTTAACTGATGATGAAAAAAGAGAAGTGGATAGTGCTTGAACTTCTGAAGCTGGGATTTGAAGAGCTTCTCCTCTCTGGATACGGCTTTGATGGCCAGGCTGCTCCCGACGGCAATATTATGCAGGATGGGATAATTCAGGATGAGCAGCAGCATGACGCTGGTAAAATTAAACATCTGATAAAAGAGATAGGCAAAAAACCAAGCCTGGATGGAATCATAATCACAGGTAACAAAGATGAGGTCCGGGAAGAGGACAGCACAACAGTGCAGGATGCCGTTGAAAGTGCGATTATTGAGGAAATAACCAAAAACACAGATGCAACCCAGGAAGAAGACAGCACAACAACGCAGGATGGCATAGACAGCACGATTATTGAAGAGATTGCTGAAAAAAACAAGGAAACCAGTGATGCAATTGAAGACTACAGGCGCCATACAGAGCTTTACAGGCAGTTCATGAGTGAACAATACCAGCCGGTGATGCAGCGTCCTGATTCCTATTATAAATATGCTCCACAAGGTGATAACGGCAGGGACGCATTTGCCTGGGGTGATGATGTAATAAGCTATCATGAAAGAAAAAGCCTGGTCAAGAAGATGATGGTAAACGCAGTAATGCACGGAGAGCACAACCCCGTTGACCCAAGGAAGAAAGAGGCCTATAAATTCTGGAAATATGCGAGCAAGTTCAATTTCATGATGAGCACCCTCATGTATGACAAGGCTTTTAACATGACCTAACGGGCATTCTGATCCTTTTTATTTTTCTTCCTGAAAGAATTCATTATCCTGTCATGGAGCATGCTGAAGAAGTTGGGCTCTTCTGTCCTGATGACAACCACGCCGTTCCCGTTGGGGCTGCCAAAGGCATTGATATCCTGCTCTTTAATGGTGGCATGCCTCTCCTGGAACTGCTTTCTCTTGAAAATGTCTTTTGCCTTCACAGGTTTATTATCGTTATTATTTCTCCTGGACAGATACTCATCCAGCTCTTTCCTTATCCTTAATTGCCTCATGCTTTTCATCAGCAACTTCGGGTATTATATAAAGTTAACTTTTTATGGAAAGTAAATCGAAACTTTTATAAAAGGATATTTCAATAAAATCATCCAATGTCAACTAAACTAGTAGGCTCGATTATGAAGGGTGTCCATGTCAAGTACAAGGGCATCTTTGATTTCCAGGAGCTCTGGAGGCTCATCAGGGACTGGTTTGAATCAAAGAGCTTTGAGGTCATAGAGGGAAAGGCCAAGCACAAGATGGGCACCTTTGGCGAGGATTTTGAATGCATAATAGATGCTTGGCGTAATGTGACAGACTATTACCGTTTCGAGATGAGGGTATTTTCAAAATACTGGGACGGCAACTATGTTGAGGTTGTCAAGGAGGGGACCAAGAAGAAAAAGCTGAAGGCCAGGGTCTATCTCAGGATAACCGGCGCTCTTGTGATCGACTATTCAGATAGGTTTGACAGGAATACATTCACCAAAGGACTGGGCAAGTTTATGAACAAGCATGTCGTACACTGGCAGTGGGATGCTGTATATGGCGACCAGCTTAATTATAAGATACTTGAGCTGCAAAACCTTATCAAGGAATACCTTAGCATGGAAGCAAAGGGCAGCGAGTTTGCAGATATGTGGTGAACATGGCTGAAAGAAGAATCGTCGTGGATAACCTGATACTCCAGTACGAAGGGCTTTTTGAGATACAGGAGCTCTACCTGATGATAGACAAGTGGCTAAGGCAAAAGGGTTATGACAAGTTCGAGAAACGCAATTACGAGCATGTCCTGAAAACCGGGAAGTATATCGAGATGGAGCTTGAGCCTTGGAAGAAGATAACCGATTATGCCAAGATCACGATAAACATGTATTTCCACATGCACAATATAAAAGAAGTGGTAGTGAAAAAGGACGACAAGGACGTCGCCATGAACCAGGGCAGGGTCAGGATAAGGTTCATCGGATACCTTGTCACTGATTATGAAAGCAAGTGGGAGGGAAAACCATACTTTTATTTTCTCAGGGCTGTCTTCGACAGGTGGATCTACAAGGTTTCATCTGACAAGTTTGAGTCTGCTGTCGCAGAGGATGTCAAGCACCTTTACCAGAATATCAGGGCGTTTTTGAACCTGTACAGATATTGACATGATGCGTGTGTCTTTTGCAAAGGATATGTACAATCACTCCCTGCTGTAAAGCCCTATCAGCTGGCCCTGTGCAAGGGCATGGCCCTCTATTGCATCAAGAACATCTGTCTTTGCAGCGTCATTTTTCAGCTCAAGCATCGTGTCCAGCGCATACACCTTGAAGAAATACCTGTGTGTGCCTGACGGCGGGCATGGCCCGCCATAATCGTTCCTTCCCCAGCTGTTCTTTCCACCCACCCCTGGCTGGCTGTCCTCAGCGATTGAGCCGGTCAAAGGTATGTTCCACATCACCCAGTGCACCCAGGTTCCGGCCGGCGCATCAGGGTCATCCATTATCAGGACCAGGCTTTTTGCACTGTCTGGAACATTTCCTATGCTAAGTGGTGGATTTATATCATCACCATCGCATGTGTATCTGGACGGGATCCTTCCGTTGTTCTCAAATGCCGGGCTGGAAACATCGAGTATATCTGTTCCTTGCATTATTTTCACCTCCTGTTGATTAGATTCAAGTTGTTGAGGTTCATTAAGACTGGCAGGGGCGCTGCTGCATCCTGCAACAACAAGCGTTAAGATAGCAATCATCAGATTAGTTGTTATTGCATCCCTCATTATATGCAGGAGTTGTTTTTTATGTTAAAAAAATTTTCGATTGTATCCTGTCTGTTTGTCAATCGAGAACTGACCACCCCCTGTGAAACACAGGGGGCATGCTCGCACTGCGTGCTCGGGTCAGTTTTCTCGGACCCTGATAATCCCACTCGACTAGACCACTGGTCTTAGACCTGTGGAATTATCAGATTCAAAACATTTAAATAACAATTCGCCCAGTACGGATAATTATGCAAAAAAAGAAGGTGATTGGTCTTTTGCTGGCCCTGTTTTCCATGGCTGGTTCTGCAGCAGCGCTCCCGCTGAGGGAAGAAGGACAGAAGTTTGCTGCATATCTTACTGTCATCGCCATTATGATATCGCTTCCTGCATTCATATCGCTTTATTTCAATATCAGAAAGACAAACCTCGGACAGCTCCTTTTCCAGCCACTGTTGGCGATGTTCATCGGCTTTTTCGGCATAATGCTCAACTCACTGGTTGACATTTGGAAAATACTCAATGGCTACAGCGTCGACAACATATCGGTTGTCATGGGGGTGAACAGAGCATTATCTTCTGTCCTGATCGCAGGAGGGTGTGTTGTCCTGTTTTTCAACGTGAAGCACAGGGGGCTTTTTAGCCTCGGCTATTACCAGAAAAAAAAGCTTAAGATGGCTAAGTCTAAAGGGCACAAAAGTTAATTATTTATATCATCTTGTTTTATCCTGTTCTGATGCCGCTGCTTGATAATATCATGGGTATTTTAGAGCCGTTCTATACTAGGATAATCATAGCGATCATCATAGTTGTTCTTGGGCTTATCGTTGGGAAAATAAGCGGGAAGCTTGTGCATAAACTGCTGGCCGAAATCGAGCTGGACAGGCTTATCAGGACGACAACGGGCATAAAGTTCAGGCTGCAGAACCTCATCGGATCTTTCGTCGCCTACTTTATCTACTTTGTTTTCACAGTGTGGGCCCTTGAAAGGATAGGGCTTGGCTCGATAGTCCTCAATATAGTCGCAGGCGGTATAGTTATCCTCATAATCCTTGCCCTCCTGCTAAGCCTCAAGGACTTCATACCGAATGCGGTTGCCGGGCTGTTCCTGCATTTCAAGGGGATGATAAAAGAGGGAGACTGGGTAAAGCTTGAAAGCGTTGTGGGAAAAGTCCTGCAGATCGAGCTTGTCGAGACCAAGATAGAGACTGGAAACAAAGATATAATCTATGTGCCAAATTCAGTGATCGTGAAAAACAAGATAATCAAGAAGAAAAAGGTTCCCAAAGGTGTCCAAAAGAGCTAACGGCTCTCTATTGATTCAAGCAGGGAAACAATGTTCCATATCTGGGTTCTCGTGTACGGCTGGATGTTGTTGTTGTCGGAAATCTCATCCAGTTCATCCAGCGCCTTGTTTATCCTTATCGGAATCTCCTTCTTCTCGTTTAAGGATGCGATGATCATCTCTATTTTGCTTTTTATGTTCTTCGGAACCGTGCTGTCATTCTTAAGCTCTTCCAATGCGCTGACTGCACTGTAGATCTTTTCCTCATCAGTCTTTCCCGTCATTTTTCATGTTTTTCAGGACCTCGCTTTGGATCTCCTTTGCCTTCTCCTTCAGCTTATTCTCCTGCTTTTCCAGGGTCTTGATCCTGAGCTCAAACATCTCCTTCTTCGAGTTGAGATCTTTCTGCAGCTGCTCCTTGCCTGTTTTCACCATTATGTTCCCTATTATCTTATAGCTTTCCTTTGTTGTCTTCAGCTCTTTAAGTGCAGACTCTATCTCTATGAGCTGAGCCTGGAACTGCTGCTTCTGCGCCATTAGCTGCTGTGCATTCTGCTCCATGAGCTGCAGCTGGCTTATCTTCTGCTCAGTTTCCTTGCTTACCATTTTTCAGATTTTTTATCTTTTCATAGACAACCAGCAGCCTTGCTGCTGAATTCATGCATGTCCTGAGCGCAACTGCATCCTTTGCTGTTATCCTTATCCTGATATGCCCCTCTTCCTTCACAAAATCAAGCGAACTCCTGACGGCATTTACATCATCTTTTTCCGGGACGAGGCAATTATACAGCCTTTCACAGTCACCAGCAACGACAATGTCAGCCTTATAGTTCATCTTGCCTTGACTTTGGTCACAGTTGTTCTCGGCTTAAAGATTATCTTGCTGCCGCAATAAGGGCATCTCACCTTTTTTCTCAGGTAGTCCTCAGAGACATTTTTCCCGCAGTTAAAGCACTTGTACTCAACCATCTTCCTTCACATCCCCCTTTTGCGCCTCTTTTGCAGGCTTAACATTATCTTCCTCTTCTGCTACAGAGTCTTTGGTCTGGACATCCAGAGAGGGCTCATCCTTCTCCCCCTGCTCTGCGGGCTTTAGTTTTCTCAGCCTGTAGGCCATGCCTGTGAACTTTGTCCTGCATTTTGTGCAATAAAAGATTCCAAGTGTGACCCGTCTCACCTTCAGATTGTGGCAATAGGGGCATTTATAACTCTGCTTGGAGAGTGTTTCAATTGCCCTGAGCCTGTCCCTTACCCTTTTACCGTATCTTGAACCAAGTCTTCTTGTTGTCATTTTATATGGGGCTACCCGGATTTTCGCAAGAATTTTCAGCCCAGTGTTCTGAAAACCGTTTTTCGAACCGGGGTCATCCGGCCCCAAACCGGAAAGGATAGCCAAACTACCCCATAGCCCCTTTATCATGCTGGTGTTTGGCAGTTGTTTTTAAATCTATCGCAAATTTGGGTTGTTTATAAATGTTTTTCTTTTGAGGTGCACTGTTGGACGGATTGACCACAAATGTTCTTGACCCTATAACAGGGGTGCATCCTTATTTATCGCATATAATCATATAATATATGATAATGTATGATATATATTTAAACACCAAGAACCCGAAGATGTTCATCCTTTTACTGAGTAGGAGATAGATGGCATGCGGAACAATGCATACGACAACAGGCTAGAAAAACATTAAAAGACAAATTTTAAATACTCTGTTTGGTTCGCCCTCATAATGAAGGAGCGAGTCACCTTAACCCTTGATTCTGAGATCCTAAGCCAGATAGACCGGAGTGTTGATGGCTTCCATATAAAGAACAGGAGCCATGCCATTGAGCTAATGCTGATCAAGGCGATGCAGTCAGACATTCCCAAGCAGGCAATCATCCTTGCAGCAGGAAAGGAGAAAAGGCTGAAAAACCTGGCCCAGTTTCCGATAGGGATGCTGCCTATCCACAACAAGCCGATAATCGAGCATCTTATCGAGCTGTTCAAGAAATATCATATAAAGGAAATACTGATAGGGGTGTGTTATGACAAGGAAAAGATTATCGAGTACTTTGGAAACGGGAGCAGGTTCGGGGTCAAGATAAGGTATATCGAGGAAGACACCCCCTCTGGAACAACGACCATCGTCAAGAGGGCAAGGCCTTTTTTGACCGGAAGCTTTTTTGTCACGAACTCTGATGAGATAAAAGATGTAAATTTGACTGACATGTACCTTACCCACAGGGAAAACAATGCTCTTGCGACCATCGCGCTGACAGTTGTCGCTGACCCAAAACCCTACGGGGTCGTGAGCATCGACGGGATAAGGATAAAGGAGTTCAGGGAAAAACCCAAGACTGAAGTGCCAAGGAACAGGCTGATAAACGCCGGGCTGTTCCTCCTCGAGCTGGATGTGCTCGACATGGTGCCTGATAATGTCACCATGTTCTACGATTTCTTTCCTGTCCTTGCCAAGCAGAACAACCTGATAGGATACCCTTTCTCCGGGCAATGGTTCGACATCAGGTCAAAAGAGAGCTATGAAAAGGCACAGAGAGAATGGAAAGGATTATAAGCGATATAAGATGGAAGTGATACCAGATGGACATCAACAGCGATATATTCAAGGCATATGACATAAGGGGAGTGTTCCCTGATGAGATAGATGCGACAGCGGCATACCGGGTCGGCCGGGCAATGGTTAGATTCACAGGCGCCCGGACAGTTGCCGTTGGCAGGGACATGAGAAAGAGCGGCATAGAGCTCTTCCGTGACCTTGCAAGGGGCATAACCGACCAGGGCGCTGATGTGCTGGACATAGGCATGTGCACCACGCCGATGCTGAGCTTTGCGGTTGCCCAGGGTAATGATGCAGGGATAATGATATCAGCATCGCACAACCCATCTCAATACAATGCGTTCAAGCTCATCAAAAAGCCTTCTGAACAGTTATCTTCTGATACAGGCATACTCGATATACAGGAGATGTGCGAGAAGGACGATTTTAAAGATGACGATGGCAGCAAGGGCAGGGTCCGCAGGCTTGACATCCTTCCTGCATATATTTCACATATCCTTGGCTTTGCCACCAGTATAAAAGGGCTTAAGGTGGTGGTCGATTACGGGAACGGTGTCGGCGCGATATCCACTAGGCCAGTGTTCGACAGGCTTGATATCGAGGCCATCCACCTTTATGCGGACCCGGACGGAACATTCCCCAACCACCCTGCAAATCCCCATGACCTTAAGAACATGGATGATGTGAGGGAAAAGGTGAAGAAAGAAAAGGCCAACCTGGGGATATTCTATGACGGGGATGCTGACAGGTCAATAATAATCGATGAGAAAGGGGAAATAGTGCCTGCTGACATACTGCTGGGCCTCCTTGCTGTCGAGGAGCTGGACAAGCATCCCAATGAGAAGGTATATTATGACCTCAGGTTCTCAAAGGCCATCAGGGAAGAGATCGATAAGGCCGGTGGGAATCCGGTCATGATGAAGGTAGGAAACCCGTTCTACAAATCTGCCCTGATACACAAAGGGGGGATAATCGCAGGCGAATTGTCAGGCCATGTCATGTACAAGGACAATTACTGCATAGATGACGGACTTTTCTGCGCTGTCAAGGTGATGGACATCATGTGCACAAGGAAAAGGCCGATCTCAGAGCTGGTGAAACCGTTCAGGAGATATTTCCAGTCAGAGGAGATAAACCGCACTGTGCCTGATCCCCGTGGTGTTCTGAAAAAGGTCGCCTCTGCATACAAAGACGGCAGGCTGAGCAAAATGGACGGCGTAAGGGTCGAATATAGTGACTGGTGGTTCTCCCTCCGGATGTCAAATACAGAGCCTCTTGTCAGGCTGCGAATAGAGGCTGATACTGCAGAGCTCCTATCAGAGAAGAGGCATGAGCTCATGAAGTTCATCGAGCCTGTGTCAAAAAAATAATAGACTCCGTCCGTCTTGATGAGAGTGTTTTTTGTGTCTCTGTTTTCTGTGGCATATATATCTGAACATAACAACTCTTGTTATACGAGAGTGAGAACCGTAGCGATTGAAAGAGTAAAGTCTCAAAAGGATTTCTGAATGAAATCCGCAGCGTAAGATGCAGGCCTGAAACCCAATAATAATATAAATAAAACCAATTTATTGTTCTAGATGGTTGAACGCGCTGATCTGGCTGGCGGAATGATATTAAATAGAAAAAATGAGATTTTATTGGTCTATAATCATGAAACAGATAGCTGGACCTATCCTAAAGGACATGTTAAAAAAGACGAAGATTTTTTAGAAGCTGCGAAAAGAGAGATAATAGAAGAAGCGGGTATAAAGGACGTCAGATTAATATCAGAACTGCCTGTTTATGAAAGACCAACCAGGCAGAAAAAAAATAAAATTAAAGTTATGCATATGTTCCTTTTTAAAACTCATATTCAAAAAACAGTGAGTAACACCCGCGATATTACAGAAATAAGATGGGTTCCAATCAACAAAGTAGTAGAATACTTTTCATACAAAGAAGAAGTAGAATTCTTTAATAGTGTTAAAAATCAACTTACGTTCCAGGATGAGTAAACTATTGATTTCATTTTGTTTGAATGATTGAGAATTACACACAAAACAATTAACTTTATAAATGCCGGCTGATTCTCGCATCTGGTGAGAGAAGAAAGGAGAAACCAATGGCTTTTTTCTCAACTAAATAAGACTGTTGTGGTAGCAGATGAGCAATAGAGCTGTTTTACCAAGCTTAAGGGAAAAAAAGAGATATTTGGCATTTGAAATCATCTCAAGGAACAAAATAAGGGACATTCCGGCTATTTCAGAGGCCATATATAGCTCTGTTTTGCGTTATATCGGCTCAAGGGGGACTGCCATGGCAGGAGCAATAGTGCTCAAGGAAAAATACGATGCTGAAAGGCAGAGAGGGCTGATCAAGGTAAATCACAAATACCTTGACAAGCTGAGGGCATCATTATGCTTCATAGACAGCATTGACAACAATGAGGCCATTGTCCAAAGCGTGGGCGCATCAGGGGTCCTGAAAAAGGCCTTCGACAATTATATTGCTAGATAATTTAGAAAAAACTGAAAAGAATTGTAAAGGGAGGTAGAGAAAATGCAACCAATGAACCATCAGCTCATGGGATATGACAGGGCAATAACCATGTTCAGCCCTGACGGCAGGCTTCTGCAGGTTGAATACGCTAAAAAGACAGTCAAGCAGGGCTCGACAGCGATAGGAATCGCGTGCAAAGAGGGCATAATCCTGTGCACCGACAAGAGGATAGTGGACAAGCTTGTCGTACCAGAGTCAGTTGAAAAGATATTCCAGATAGATGATCACATCGCCGCGACAGCATCAGGTATACTGTCAGATGCGCGCGTGCTTGTAGAGAGAGCACAGCTCAAAGCCCAGCAGCACAAGGTGACATATGACAGCCCTATCGACACGCTGAGCGTTGTCAAGGATATCGCAAACCTAAAGCAGCTGTGCACACAGTCCGGAGGCCTTAGGCCTTTCGGCGTATCGATGCTTATCGCAGGGATTGACCATTCGACGCCCAGGCTGTACGAGACAGATCCCACCGGGATATTCTTCCAGTACAAGGCTGCTGCAATAGGGGAGGCTGAGACAGAGGTTGAGGAGATCCTCCTCAAGGAGCACAGGGAAGATATGAGCATCGATGAAGCAATAAAGCTTGCTGTAAAAGCCCTGGTGACGACAATAAAGGACGACCTGTCAATCGAGAGAATCGACTGCGTCTTTATCGAGACGACAAAAAAGGAGTTTACAAGAGTAAACCAGGAAAAACTCAACAAGATCCTGGCTGAAGCCAAGTCAGAGGCCAGGAAAAAGAAGTGAACCAAGATGGTCGATATAGACAAGGCGGTGATTGCACGCCTTAAAACACATGGCAACAATTTTGAGGTCATGGTCGACTGCGACAATGCCCTGAAGCTTAAAGAGGGCAAGGATATCGCAATGGATGATGTTCTCGCAGCTGAAAAGGTTTTCAGCGATGCAAGGAAAGGCCTTCTTGCATCAGAGGCGCAGATGGAGCAGGTATTCGGCACCAGCGAGCCTGATGAGGTTGCAAAAAAGATCATAAAGAAAGGCGAGATCCAGATTACGGCAGAGCACAAGGCAAAGCTGGTTGAGCAGAAGAAAAAGAAGATACTTGAGATCATCCACACGAACGGGATTGACCCGAAGAGTGGTGTGCCGCATCCGTTAAGCAGGCTTGAGCTTGCATTTGAAGAGGCAGGAGTCAGGATAGATGAGCACAAGAGCGCAGACCAGCAGGTCGATGATGTTCTGAAGAAGCTAAGGCCGATACTGCCCATCAAGCTTGAGAAAAGAAGGATTGCAGTCAAGATACCTGCAGAATATGCAGGCAAGGCATATTCCTCTATATCCGGATTCGGAAAGATAGAGAGGGATGACTGGCTCACTGACGGCTCATGGTCCTGTGTGATCGAGATACCGGCAGGGCTCCAGAACGATCTTCTTGACAGTGCCAACAGGCTTACACATGGAGAGGCTGAAGTAAAGATACTAAAAACAGATGAAGGTGAATAATGATGGCAAACATTTTGGTAAAAAACAGAGATATTGTGGTTCCGGGAGAGGAGCTTGCAAAAGGCATGGATTATCTCCCCGGATTCGGGACCTACAGGATCAATGATGAGATTCGAGCATCAAGGATGGGTATCGTGAATGTAGACAGCAGGGCAATAAAGATAATCCCGCTGTCAGGCGGATACCTGCCCAAGAAGAACGATGTCGTGATAGGAAAGGTTATCGATGTCACATTCAGCGGCTGGAGGCTTGACATCAACTCTGCTTATACAGCAATGCTGATGATGAAGGACGGCTCATCAGAATATATTGCAAGAGGCGCAGACCTTACGCATTACTACCAGTTGGGCAACTACCTCGTGTGCAAGATCACGAATGTCACGACCCAGAAGCTGGTCGACCTGACCATGAAAGGGCCCGGGCTTAAGAAACTCAGGGACGGAAGGATAATAAAGGTCAACCCTTTCAAGGTCCCGAGGATCATCGGCAAGCAGGGCTCTATGGTCACACTGATAAAGCAGGCCACAAACTGCGGCATCGTTGTCGGCCAGAACGGCCTGATATGGCTCCAGGGAAATCCTGAAGATGAGGTCCTGGCTGTAAAGACAATAAAAAAGATTGAGGAAGAGGCCCATTGCCAGGGCCTGACAGAGAGCATCAAGAAGTTCCTGGACAAAGAGACAGGGAACAAGAAAGAAAGTGAAGGCAAAGGTGAATGAAAATGGGTTACGATAAAAGATCTGACAACAGAAAATTTGACGAGACAAGGCCGATAGAGGCAAAGGCAGGTGTCATCCCGAATGCCCAGGGCTCGGCATTCTTCAAGATAGGAAACACCGCTGCGTATGCAGCAGTATACGGACCGAGAGACCTGTATCCAAAGTTCCTGCAGGACCCGGGCCAAGGCCTATTGAGATGCCATTACAACATGATGCCGTTTGCTGGCATGGGAGACAGGGTACGCCCGGGCTCGAACAGGAGATCCAAGGAGATATCCATGGTGACCGAGAAGGCGATAATCCCTGTTGTTGACCTGAGCCAGTGCCCGAATGCGGTGGTCGATGTCTTTATCGAGCTCCCGCAGACAGATGCAGGATCACGTTGCGCCGGCATATGCGCAGCCTCAATCGCTCTTGCTGATGCTGGGGTACCTATGAGGGACATGGTCTCTGCTGTCGCTGTGGGAAGGGTCGATGACAAGATCCTGGTGGACCTTGAGTACAAGGAAGAGGCCTATGACGAGGGGCCGGTGGCTGACATCCCGGTAGCGATGATACCATCAACAGGCGAGATCACGCTGCTGCAGATGGACGGGGAGATCTCAAAAGAGCAGCTGATGCAGGCATTTGAGCTGGCCAAGGCTGCGTGCAAGAAGATAAATGAAAAACAGAGGAATGCACTTAAAGAGAAATATGTTAGGAAAGGTGATGATAATGAACAATGAATTCAGGCAGCATCTCATTAGCGCGCTCGCAAAGGATGTCAGGATAGACGGAAGGAAGCTCCTTGATTACAGAGAGGTTTCAATCAAAAGAGGCGTGTCGAGCACAGCAGAGGGCTCTGCCCAGGTGACGCTCGGAGACACAGAGGTCATCGCAGGCGTTAAGATGGAGATTGCAACACCGTTCTCTGACAGGCCGGACGAGGGTGCCATCATGGTAAATGCAGAATTTCTGCCGATGTCCAATCCAGAGTTTGAGCCTGGCCCACCAAGCATCGATGCGATCGAGCTAGCGAGAGTAGTTGACCGCGGGATAAGGGAGAGCAAGGCAATCGACCTCAAAAAGCTCGTGATAAAAAAAGGCGAGAAATGCTGGATGATCGTAGTAGATATCTGCACACTGAACGACAACGGCAACCTTCTGGATGCATCTGCCATCGCAGCCTTAGCCGCACTGCAGGATGCAAGATATCCTAAGTATGAGAACGAGGAGGTCGACTACAAGACCAAGACAGACAAGAAGATTGAGCTTGCAAAGTCGCCTGTCCCTGTAACTGTGCTGAAGATAGGGGACAATTTCCTTGTCGATCCTGATCTTGAGGAAGAGAAAAACATGGATGCCAGGCTTACAGTCACGGCAACTGAAGACAGCACTATCTGCGCCCTGCAGAAAGGTGGAGACAGCCCGATCACTGTGGATGACATCAACAGGATGACAGACATAGCCTTAGAAAAATCAAAATTCCTGCGAGGTCTGCTTTAGCACCCGCAGAGATTGAACGGGAACGGTATAATATTGTATATTATAAGCAGCACAAGGGCGACACCGATAATAAATCCATATATCATCCCCTTGAAGATGTCTGCCCAAAGCCCGACAAAAGCCTTTTTGTTCATGAATATCACCTTCTTTTTTTATTATAGCACTAGTATATAAAACTTATGCAAACCTGAAAACTTTTCTGGTTTTTACGATCCTGGTCCTGCAGTGCTTCTTGAAATCCTGGCGAAGCGCACCAACAGCCCTTCTCATCTCTTCAATCTTCAGCTTGAAATGGTGCAGCTCCCTGCTGACCTTATCGATGCTCATCCTTATTGCGTTTATCTCTGTATTGTCTTTCTCATTCCTGGCCCTTCTTGCCTCTTCCCGCAGTTTTCTGGACTTGGCAAGGCAGTCTTTGTCTGCCCTGTCGAGCATGGCCTGTATATCTTTATATGCGTACTCTGCCCTTACCATCCTCACATCGACATAGTGGTCTATCCTACTGATTATGGAAAGCTGCTGCCTTATGCAGGCAAAATATTTCCCGTAATCGTTGCTATGGAGCGCATAATCAGCCTTCCTGTCGATCTCATCAAGCTCCTTGATATGCCTTATTATCTCAGCATTGAGCCAGTGCTCTTTCCTGATGTCTTTCAGCTCTCCGACACCGCGCCCTTTCCTCAGCAAAAGCTCCTTTAAGCTCATTGACAGATTCTTGTCTATGCTCCCTTATATAAAATTTTCCAAAAAATTTATATAGAGTGGCCATTCCCTGCAAAAACAATCATTCGCAGCATTCAAAATGGAAGCATCACGGCCCCTGGACGCATTGAACCAGGCAAGGAACAAGAGGGTTCTTGTTGAGCTCAAGAACAACAAACAGTTCATCGGATCACTAAAGGCATTTGACATCCATATAAACATAGTGCTTGAGAATGCTGAAGAAAGAATAGATAACGAGGTCAAGAGGAAGCTTGGCGTTGTGTTCATCAGAGGCGACACGATAACCATAATATCACCTGCATAAAATGACAAAAGGAACAGCTTCGATGGGAAAGAAATCCGGCAAAAAGCTTCACATACACTGCAGAAGGTGCGGCCAGAAGTCCTACCATATGAAGAAAAAGATATGCAGTTCCTGCGGTTTCGGCAGATCATCAAAAAGAAGGACCTTTAAGTGGAACAGTGAATAGTTCCTTATTGAATTCTTTTTAAGTAATATATGATTTCTGGTTTGATGTTATTTTTCTGCGAGTGCAACAAGCAAGCCCGAAGGTCTGCTCAGGAAGAAATTTGTCAATCGAAAACTGACTTTGTCAGTTTTCTCAGACCATAATTATTCCGCCTGTCTGGACGGAATAATTATATTCCATTGGCGCTGGTTCGGCAGGCACCCTCAGTGCCGTGTTTAAGCCGAAGCAGCTGCCAGTGGATGGAAAAATTTCTCTTGCACTATCAAAATATCTAATATTGGAATAAAATCCTTAATAACATTACTTAACATTTAGCAAAATTTTATAAACAACCCATAAATATTTTAGCGTTACTGCCATATTGCGGGGATGCCGGAGCGGTCAAACGGGACAGGCTTAGGGATCCAGAGGCAGATGCCTTCGGATTATGAAACCTGTTGGCTTAGTGCCTACGGGGGTTCAAATCCTCCTCCCCGCACTTTTTATGTTGGTATTGGTTTTGGCAACCAATACCAAATAAAACCTGCACTAAAATTCTGTCAAGTATGACATTTTCCTGCGAAAAAGTCATACGAACAAGGGGTATCTGATTTGGCAACCAATACCAGATAAAACCTGCGCTAAAAACTCCTTTCCAGTGCTGTTTGACTCATCGCCAAACAGCACGATATATCATATTAGGCGAATCACTTTAACCTATTCCTTTCACGCACAATATTTATATATCAAATGCCGATTCTAAAAATAAATCTTTCTCCGCGGAGGTGCCGGAGTGGTCAAACGGGCACGGTTCAGGGCCGTGTAGCTTAGTGCTTACGAGGGTTCGAACCCCTTCCTCCGCACTTTTTATGTTGGTATTGGTTTTGGAAACCAATACCAAATAAAACCTGCACTAAAATTCTGTCAAGTATGACATTTTCCTGCGAAAAAGTCATACGAACAAGGGGTATCTGATTTGGCAACCAATACCAGATAAAACCTGCACTAAAAACTCCTTTCAAGTGTCATTTGACTTTGTCAAATGGCACGATATATCATATCAAACTAAACACTTCTTTGTGCAATGGCTGCGCCATTGACAAAGACAGGCATTTAAACCAATAATATTATAAAGGAGAATCAATATTTTCAATTATTGTTCATGTATTTATAAAGCAACAGGCTTTGAATCATGTTCCCATTTGGAAGTAACAAACTAATAAAGTACCTGATTTCTGGGGGTAGAGGGGCTGTACCCAAATCCCAATAAAAAAGTGTGACATTTTAGTACGAAACTTTTATAAATGAGTCCTTTCACTTGCAGTCCCGTAGATTTAGCTGTTAATGGCTAAACACAAAGGTTTATATAGGGCAAAAAAGTCCCTGCATAAACCTAAAAAATCACCATAAAGGTGGCCTTAAAAACAACACATGGAGGTGTTAAGATGAAGGTGAGAAAGGCAATAAAGAGAATTGCTGCCATTGGAGCCGGCGTTACCATGCTTGGTGCGACTCTGATGGGTGCAATGGCCGTAGACCTTAGCGACTACCCGAACATGTTCATCAAAGATGGGCATTTCAACGGGTTGCTGGTGGTCGGCGAAAACGCAGATGCCATTGATACCATCGGAATGACCAACATTGCGCTCGGACTGCAGAGTGCAGCAGTTACAAAGACAACAGTCTGCGGAGGAAGCACAACCAGTACGACCTCAGTAAGCGACGGAGTGAAGATAGACAAGAGCAGCACGCACATGAACTATGGCAGCTCTATATATAATGTGAGCAGCACACTGGACGACAGCGACCTGCCGAACATCCTTGCTGATGGCGAGTATTCCGATTCAGAGGGAAACACGAACAACAACGAGGACTATACACAGGTGCTCAACTTTGTTGCAGGCACAGACAAACTGGTCTACACCCAGGACGATGACGGCGCTGAGGATGCTGGCAGCTACCTGGAGTTTGTCGACACTAGCAACAAATACGCATACCAGTATGTGCTAGAGTTTGACACACCTGTCGAGTATGACAACACTTCTTCAACCACTGAGGCTGATGACCTGAAATCGACCTCGATTTCGATACAGGGCATGCCATACACCATTACAGACGCGCATTTTAGCAGTCATGTACTGGACAAGCTGACTCTGATGGCAGGCCAGTCAGTCACATGGATCGGCCAGGGCGAGACAGTCACAAAGACCATCGACGGCGTTGACCATACGATCAAGATGATCGATGTCAACAACGACGCTGACGCATGCGGCTTTGAGATCGACGGCTCAACTGTCTGGATCGACAAGGACAGCACAGAGACTGTAAACGGCGTCACGCTCGGCGTCACAGACGCTTTGGCTGTCTACACAGAGCATTATGATGGGGACATGTGTAAGGTCTTCATCGGTGCAGAAGAGCTGGTGCTTGAGGATGGCCAGAAGGTAGAGAAAGCAGGAACAGATGTGGACGGCTCTGATGTCAGCCTGTCAGCAGAATCTGCAAGCACATCAGGGTTCTGGACAGGGCTTACCATCACATGGGAACCGAACGACAAGACATACCTTGCTGCTGGCGATGAGCTTGTTGACCCGGTATTCGGGAACTTCAAGTTTGTCTTCGGCGGAATCGCCAAGACAACAGAGGATATCGACTTCACTGCCTCATCAAGTGATGCTGAGTTCAAGTTCTTGAACACAGACGGCAAGGAAGTGACAATCCCAATAGCGTTCAACGAGACCAGCACTGCACAGCTTCTGTTCGGAGAGGACGAGGACAACAAGCAGATGTACTATGGTGTAGCAGGACACAATGTCTGTACTGGTGAAACAGAGGTTAAGGACTGCGAAGACTCACTGTGGCTCGTTGTCGAGAACCATGAGGCGCATGTCCTGAGGCTCTCTGACATTGACACAAACAACAACAAGATCGACTTCGATGACCTGACCTATGACTCGAGCGACACAGACAATGACTACACCAATGGATCTGCAACAGATGTCTATGTCTCCGGAGTCGGAACACTGAGCGTGAATGTTGATGATAGCACCAACAGTGTTACAATATCAACTGGAACACTTGGCGCGCCTACTGACATAGAGACGAAATATGGCGCATCAGTAACGGCGTTCAGTGCAGCAGACGGCAACATAACCATCGGCGTTAAGGAGAACGATGACTCAGCCATCCCATCCGGCCATCTGACGACATTTACTGTGAAATACCAGTATGATAGCGGGACAGACGAGACAATCGAGATAAAGACACCGTCAATGACCGCAGGCAACTACTATGGCGGAACCGGCGGATTTGACCTGAGCGACACAGACAACGACAACAAGAGATGGGCGACCAAGTACGGATCAGTCGTCGAGTACGACCATGAGAACGAGGACGCGCTTACGATTGTCCATCCGGACGACTGGGTACAGGGCGATGTGTATGTAGCGCCGACAGGAGCTTCACTCTCGTCATCAGAACAGACCGCTGAGGGCTGCACTGTTTCCGAGACACCGAACCCGATACCGTCAAGCGTGAACAAGTTTGACAGTGAGATCAGCGACTACAAGGCAAACAACATCATAGCGATCGGCGGGCCATGCGCAAACACAATATCTGCTGCGCTGCTCGGCAACCCCGAAGTGTGCTATGAGGGCTTTGAGGAAGGCAAGTCTCTCCTGCAGTTGTTCCAGTTTGGAGACAATGTTGCATTGCTCGTTGCTGGTGGAACTGGTAAGGATACCAGGGCTGCATCAAAGATCCTTCAGGACTACGAGAACTATGACCTGAGCGGAACCAAGATGGAAGCCACCACCGTGAGCATGACTGTCAAACCATGGACAGAGTCAGACTCACTTGTGACAACTGTACCGTCTGATAACGAATCGATGCAGGAATAAAACCAATAAATTTTTTTTTAATTTTTTTATAAAATTTTTTTTCTCTAACAAGAACCAGTAAATATATTGTGCTTGCTTCTCCTGATTGTCAACATGACATTTCCTGAGCTTTTTCCGCAGTTCCTGACAGATATCACCCTCTCGCGGGCAGAGGCCAGCATCTCATTTTTGAGGCGGCCAGGGCACACAACCATTGCCCTGACCCTCTCCATCTTCCTGAAGGGCTTTTCAAGCCTCCTGGTCTTCACAATGCCATGATCAGCAGGTGAAAGCATCAGTTTCATCTTATACCTGCGCTCCCAGCTCCTTAGCTGGCTGTAAAAGCTGTCCATGGACATCTCTTTTACCGGGCTCCTGCCATGCTTGTAATGCATGAAATTCTGTATTCCAAGCATTATGCCGTTTTCCCTGCAGAATCCTATCATGGCCTCTATCTCAGCATCATTTATCCCAGGCACCCATACAGGCGCAAGGACAACCTTTACCCTAACCATGATATACCTGATCATGCCCAGGATATGTCCAGTATTATAGCTGCAGCCTGCCATACGGCCTGCTACGCCGCTGTCCAGCGCGTTGAGGGATATATTAAGCTGCGTAAGTCCTGCCTGCGCCAGCCTGTCTAAGAGCCTTTTGCTCAATAGAGTACCGTTAGTATCAATAGATATCCTCCTGACCTGCTTTATACTTGAAAGGTCTTTAACAAGGTCAGCAAGCGGCTCATACAGCAAAGGCTCGCCCTGGGGGTTGATATGGGCCTCGATATCATCGCATCCCTTGTACTCAGCCAGCTTCCTGAACTCATCAACGAGGTATTGTTCCTCGACGACATAATCTATCCTTTTTTTGCTGCTCACCCCCTCATCGACAGAACAGTATATACAGTCGAGGTTGCAGCCGGTCAGCGGCCTTAATTCTATCAGGTTCGTGTTTCGGTCAACAAGCCCGAAATACTGCGAACCGAGAAGGGGGATGCCTGAATTCTGATGGATGTACACTGTTTTTCTGCCTGTGACACTGTTTGTAAGGCTGTCAAATCCACGGTTGATGAGGCGCCTGAGCGAGTTTTCAGCCTTTTTTTCAGGTACATCAATGAACATGATGGAATTTTTTCCTATCCTGAACCTGCCTATCTTCTCCAGGTCTTTGGCATCAAGGTCAAAATAGTATCTTTTCAGAAAAAATACCCTTATATTCCCCTTAACCAGCCGGAATTCCAGCTCCCTGAAGCTGTGTACTGCCATGATCACCGGGATTACGAGGAATAATATAAATATTTGGCGATATGATGATAATTTATCATTGAGGGTGCGGGTGAAATTTTTCCATCCACTGGCAACTGGTTCTGCTTAAACACGGCACTGGAGTTTTGGTTTTTTCTTAAACGTGCAGGAGAAATCTTTTCATTCATTGGCTGCAAGCCCGCTTAAACACGGCACTGTGGGTGCCTGCGGGGGCTTGCGCCAATGAAAAGATTTCTTCCTGAGCAGCCCTCCGGGCTGGCATCCCGCACTGGAAGGAAAATATGCACTTGCAGAAAAAATCCAGCCATGGCTGGGCGTAGCTGACCGCGTTCATATACTGAGTGTATGGTTGCGGTCAGCGAAGTAGGATTTGCTTAGAGCAAATCCGTCCGTGCCATGGGTGGCTGGATTTTTTCCCTTGGAATCCTGAATAAAGCGTGTTGATGCTAACCTGCTTTTTGGATGAAGCATTTTTTTAGAATATGAAAAGGTATATATATTTCAATGTTTTACCAGTGAGAGATGGATAAGGAAATAAACATAACATATGAGACGCTGTTTGAGCTCCTGAGGAGGGAGAGAAGCAGGGAAGAGCTCCAGGAGCTTGGGGAGGACTTCTTTAAGGACCTGCTTGACTACATAATATCAAAGAAACAGATCCTGAGGTCAAAAGAGTCAGAGCCTGACGTGTTCGAGCAGAAGAACAAGACAGAGATGCAGCTGCAGAACATCAACAAGATACTCAAAGAGCTTTATGAGAAGCGCGAGAGGAAGATAATCAACATGTCGCTCTCCAAGTCCAGGACAGGGTCGGATATCATCGACACAAGCAGGCTGCTGCCTCAGGAAAAGGAGCTCTACGACGAGCTCAGGCTGGTGTTTGACAAGTACAGGGAGAAGATCCTGATGAATCTCCTTAATGCCAGGCTTCCTGCATCAGGGCTCGATACGCAGGAAAAGGGCACTGTAAAGATGCAGAAAGAGACAGATAAAGCCCCCACTGAAGCAGCCCGGCCAGTGGCTAAAGAGATGGCTGGAAAACCTGGAGAAAAAGCTGAGAAAAGGCCAGGTGGAGAGAGAGGCGATGATGAAAGCAGCAACAGGAGCGAAAATGTGCTCGTAAGGTTCCTGACACCCGTCCCTAAGTTCCTTGGCAGGCAGCTCGAGACATACGGGCCTTTTGATAAGGAAGACATGGCCACCCTGCCTGCTGAGATCGCACGAGTTCTTATCAAAAAAGAGAGAGCCGAAGAAATGCCGCAGTAAGTGTTTTTGCAGGATAAATTTCATTCTCCAATGGTTACAAAACCATACATAATTTTATATATGAAAAGTGAAAAAATATAGGTTATGCGAAAAAAGGCCCAGGTCAGCATGGAATACATGATGGTTGTCGGCTTTTCCCTGCTGATGATCATGCCGATTATTGCGATCTATGGCATGGAACGCCAGAGCATAAACAACCAGGTCAATGCAAAGCAGGCTGGCAATATCGCCAAAAAGATCGTTGACTCTGCCGAAACAGTCTATTATCTCGGAAAGCCTGCAAAGACCACGCTCAAGGTATATATGCCCAGCAATGTCGAACGTATTGAGATCAATAACAGGGAGATCGTCTTTAAGGTCAGGGTGGGAAAGCTGCTGACAGACATCGTCGGGACAAGCCAGGTAAACATGACAGGAAACCTGTCGACAGGCCAGGGTATACAGTACATAGATATCGCAGCTGACAATTATGTTGTAAACATCACCAACCAATAGAGGAAATGCCGGATACAAATACCAAGCAACATTCTGCCGGGCTGAAAAAGTCCCAGGTGTCGAGCGAGTTTATCATACTACTAGGTGTGATATTCCTGTCATTGCTGATATTCTTATATGCAACATCGGATGACATCAAGCTCCTTGTCTTTGAGAAAGAGATGCATACGATAAGGGATGTCGGCTTTGCTGCGCAGAACGAGCTGTTTTTTGCTGCAAATGCAAACGACGGTTATTACAGGGAATTTACTGTCCCTGAAAAATACAACGGAATCGACTACAGCATCACCATAATGGGAAAAAACCTGATCATAACATCATCAGACAACAATATCGAGCAGGATTTCCTTATTCCGGAAGTGCAGGGCAACATACAGAAGGGACTCAACAATATCTCAAGGGAAAGGGGTGTTATCTATCTTAACTAGAAAAGCGCAGTCATGGTACATTGATTTCATATTCGGCGTCGTCGTATTCAGCCTGTGCATCATCCTGTTCTACAAGTTCGTGCCGAACTTAAGTCAGCAGGAGCTTAGCTCACTGAACGAGGTCTACCAGGACTGCAAGCTGTTGTCAGAATCAGTCTCTTCCAGCGGGTATCCCGAGAACTGGACCAACGACTCGGTCCAAAGGATAGGGATAACAGACAGAGGCATAATAATAAACGGGTCCAAGGTAGCTAAATTCGATGAGATGACAAAGGAGGATTATTCAAGGGTGAAGAACATCTTCAGCCTGAAGGCTGATTTTGTCCTGTTTTTTACAAACTCAAGTGATGAGCCGGTGAGCATAAACGGTGTCTATTATATAGGCTATCCGGATGTTTCCCTTTCAGCAGATAACAGGATTAACATGAGCGCAATCGATTATGATAACCTCGCATCCCTGACAAGAGTGCTTATATACAACAAGAAAACTATCAAGATGGTGACATACGCATGGGATTGAAAAAGGGGTATTTTTTCACGCTTGACGCGCTGCTGGCCCTGTTTATACTGGCTACAGGACTCATACTTATGTCCAATATCTATACAAGCACGCAGCCAAGGACCCAGCTTGGATTCTATTCTGAAGACATGATATCCCTGCTCTCTGACCTGAAGGTAGGTGAGCTGAACAACTCCTGCCTGAGGGAGCTTATCGCAAACGGCAACATAACTGATATGGACAACTCGATCCTTGACCAGATAGGCATATTCTGGGTGACGAACAAGACAGGCCTTGCGACCAGGCTTGCACAAAACATCAGCCATGACCTCATACCAGAAAGGTACGGTTTCAGTTTTCTCGTCGGAAATGATATAGTCTACAGCAGGCCCAAGCAGGGAAACAACGAGCTTGTGACATACAAGAGCATGATAACAGGCATCGAAAAAGAGAGGCCGATAAAAGGCAGCGCTGCCAGGATATACTTCCATCAGGTAAGCCAGACAATGACATCAAGGTACGCCTACCTTGGGGGGTTCGTGGGCCAGGGAAACCTGAGCGTGTTCATCAAGGATATCCCTTCTGATGCCGAGATAATAAACATGTATATGGAGGTCGATGCAGGAAGCGATTTCATGCTGCGCATAAACGGGATGATGTGCGGCTCTTTCAACATCACCCATACAAACATGAGCTCTGACGCATGGGACATAACCAACTGCAACACCTCTATCGTCAATGGGGGGGACAACAAATTCACCTTTGAATTTGGCGATGCTCCTATAAACAAGTCGTTCATCGGCGGAGGATTCGTAAAGGTGTCGTATTTTACAAAAAACATCTTCAGCAAGAGCACAAGCTCCCAGAGCTATGATTTTCCTGGCATAGAAGGCATCGTCAACCTCTATGACGGCTTTGTGGTCCCGGGAACGCTGAACAACATGGAGGTGTACCTGCATTACCTGGCAAACCATTCAAACATCAGCAACAACACGTTCTATCTTACCATAGGCAACGATGTCGTGTACAGGGACAATGAGTCCAACACGACCATGGCCGTGACGCTGAACAACAGCTACCTTTCTTCAGTGCTGAACTACACCCAGCTGAGCAACCAGACAGTGCCCCTCAGAGTTGGGTTTGAAAACCTGAGCTATGAGACCATAATCACAGACAAGGGCAAGGGGGACGTTGTGGCGATAACAGATGTTTCGGGAAGTATGGAATGGGAATTCGACACCAGCAGCAACGGCGATGAGCGCTTCTGCAAGGACCTGAAGCTTAACGACGACAGCACGATGAGGCTGGCTGTTGCAAAGTGCATACTCAAGACCTTTGCCCATGACATACTGTACAACATCACAGGAAACAGGGTAGGGCTCGTGACCTATTCCAGCTCGGTAAGAAACACCCTGGGGCTTATCACGAACCTGTCCATGCTTACCGACGAGATCAACACATTCTATTCAAGCGGTTCCACCTGCACATCATGCGGTATCGTTGAGGCGGCAAACCTGCTCCTGGGCGGCGGCATAGTGGACCTTCTGAGCAAGACATGGACCTATACGAACGGGCACCAGTATGCAGAGCCTGAAAACTGGTCAAAGACTGATTATGATGACTCCTCATGGCAGGAGGGATACCAAAAATTCGGTACAGGGATGGGGAGTGATACATACGTCGGCAACAATATCCAGGCAAACCTATGGGACATGTCGGAAGATGCTCCTGCGCCTGTTGACTTCACATCGGGGGTGAATTATACAGAGAATACATTCGGGTTCGGCTCTACTGTAATCGTTGAGAATCTCCTCAAAAACTCATTTTTCGACGGCCCATCCATATCGCAGTGGATCGGCAGCGGCAGCATAAACCTGTCAGATGCTGGCGTTATTACCTTCAGCGATGATTTCGAGTCTGACCTTGGATGGACCCATGGCGGCACAAGGGAGCAATGGCAGTACGGGACACCTCTGGGAAGGGGCGGCGCATGGTACGGAAACCCTGACCCTGACTATGCGCATTCCGGAAGCAGGGTATGGTGCGAGGACTGCACAAACCCTTCATGGAACGGTGACTACCAGAGCAATGCCGACAGCAGGCTGACCTCTCCAAGCATTGACTGCAGCTCATGCTCAAACACCCTGCTTCGCTTTTACAGGTGGCTAAACGTGGAGCAGCCTGCCTATGACCAGTCGCGCGTAAGGGTGACAGATTCAGGCGGGAACTGGCATACTGTATGGACCAACCCTGCAGAGATGACAGACAGCAGCTGGAACCTGCAGGAGATCGATATCAGTGCGTACGCTGACAGCAACCCTGACCTGCAGATAAGATACGGGACGCAGAGCGACGGGGGCTGGCAATACAGCGGATGGAACATCGATGATGTCCAGGTTATCTCTGATGCCAATGCCCATGCATATTTCCAGCTTGATGACTACTGGCTGGTCGACTCAAACTCGGGATCTTTCGGCAGCCTTAGCCAGAGCTTCACTTCACCTACTGATTCGCCAAACAGCGTGACTGTAAACCTGGTCCACAGCATCAACTACAGCCATTTTGCAGGCTCAGCAGACGTATTCTGCAACCTTACGTACCCTGGAGGAGAGGATACTATTTGGTCAGAGCACTGGGACTCCGGCAGCCTTCCGCCGGAGGGGCCGATAGCAGAGGCAATCGACATCACAGGCAAGGTCACATCCTCAGGCTTTACGTACAGGCTGGAATGCGGCGCAAATGTATCCGGGCCGGGCCAGACACTGGTTGCATTTGATAATATTACATCTATCATCAACTGGACCAACAATGGGGATGATGGCTGGGACTGGCAGCAGGGAGTGTATGGCTACTCTGGAAACATGGAATTTTTCCCTGACGGCAAAGGGGACCTTGAACTGGCAGCAGACACTTCTTCATCAGATGCATCAGGAAGCTATGGGATACAGATACCAATAACCCAGGAGATGATCGATACGATGAACAGTGCAGGGGGCAGCGCATGGCTTTCTTTCAATTACCGCTGGGATGCCAGGGATGACGGCTCTGCTAACATCTTTGATACAGGAGACCAGGTATGGATAAAAGGATACTGGCAGAAGCCGTCAACAGCGCTGCACTGGCTCGGCAGCGAGATGTCTTCTGAGGATGGCGATACACGCCCCGAGATATGGACAGCGGATGATCCTGACACAGAGGGCTCTGGCTTCTATTCAGAGGATATTTCAGATGAGATAGATGAAGGCCCTGGATACTATTACCTTGCGCTTGGTGGGAAGCTGCGGAGGGACAGCAGCAGCAAGTTCGGCGCATTTTCCTTTGACAACATCCAGCTGGCATTCACCAACAGCAGCGGTGATACATATTACAGGAACGAGTTCTTCGTGAGCGACCTCAGCCAGGTGCACAATCCTATCAGCCTTACAATAACATCAGACAGCGGGGCAGACATATACCTGAACGGCAACCTCCTTGATTCTTATTCAGGTGCGCAGACAGGCAGAGCAGTTCCCGTCGTCCCGGGAGATTTCAAGCAGGGAGACAACATACTTGCGGTCAAGCTGAAGAACTCTGACGGCAGCGGCAGGCTATATGTTGATTTCAGGGCCAATGTGACTGACAGGAAAAAGGCGATGGTGATAATGAGCGACGGCGAGTCCAATGACTGCGTAGCCTGGCACTGGAGCGGTACAGACGGAGCCTGCAATGACTGCGGAGGAACCTCATGCTGTCCTGACAGCAGCGGCAACCTTGACCAGCCCTGCCCATCCATCCCGGACTTTGCGGGCTGTGGATGGACCTCTGAATACCGCCATGCGGCTGAACAGCTCGTGAACCTGTCATGCTATTACAACAGGAAATATAACATCTCACTGTATTCTGTCGCTTTTGCAGATGTTGCACAGTGCGGAAAGACTGCCCTAAACCTGTCTGCCCTGTGCGACCCTGACTACACCCCAGACAAGACCCATTATTTCGAAAGCGAGGATCCTGACGGCCTTGCAAGCATATACGGGCAGATAGCCAATGAGCTGAGAATAGCGTTCTCTGTAAAGAAGTCCCAGATAATCTCGCTCATAGGCAAATATGAGAACTCATACCTATACCCTGACTCATATATCTACCTCAACTACAGCCCCATTGTCAATCCGATAGAGCACGGCGAGGTGCCGATATTCTTCGAAAGCCCTGACTTCAAAAGCTGCTCATACGAACTCTTCATCCCATCCCAGATAAGACCCTTTGAGGCATACCTTCTTTCATATTCTGCCGAGCACTGGACAGACTATGTCGCTGTCAACAACAGCTACGGCACAAATGTCGCGTTCAACCTCAGCAGGTTCAACACCAACTATGCCAACCTTGGAGACCCGTTCCCGATCCCGATCCCCGGAAGCTATCTTGCAAGCGGCGAAACAAACACCATAATCGTACGAACGGCCGATAACCCATGGAACTCGACCAACTGCTCTGACAACACGACCCTGTTCTACACAGGTCTGATGAACCTTGTCAACTATACGATGCCCTACAGCCATGTCATGCCTAATGCAACAGGATGCAACTGGACAGTCGAGCATGACCTTGGCTTTAATTTCTCGGTCATGGTCCCTAATGACTACACAGGCCCGGAAAAGTGCGAATACACGAGCAGCAGGCACGATACGAGCGGCTTTGACACTGATGATGCATATGACTGGGCCATGTACAACCTGCTGTCAGAGGTAGACTATGACAACAACGGCAAGGTATTTATCAACTTCGATGAGAATGATTTTATAATAGACTCAAAGGTCGTTAGGGACATTCCCTACCTATGGGGGCCGACTATCGCAGAGGTGAGGGTATGGCAATGAACAAAAGGGCCATATTCTTTACGATAATCGCCCTGGTCTTCCTAACCCTGCTCTTCTTTTCAATGAATGTTGAGAAGAGCTACACACTGAGGGAAAGGTCGGCTGTGATAGGAGAGAGGATAAAGTCTGTGGACCATTTCATAGATGATGTTGAAAAGGACATCCAGCGCGGGACCTATATTGCCAGCTTCAGGAGCCTGCTTGGCATACAGCAGTATATTACATCTAAGGGAACCTTCCTCAACGACACCCAGGCATCGTTCAGGGAGATACTGATAAACGGGACAATCAACGGAGAATACATGAGCGTGATGAACGAGACACAGCTGAGCATATGGATCGAGAAGATACAGCACGAGGCAGGAAAGGTAGCGATTGAGCTCAGCTACAGGATAAACAGCGTAAGGCTATACCAGGAAACCCCGTGGATGGTCGGAATTGACCTCAATGTCACACTGAACATCAGCGACATGAGAAACACAGCCTCATGGACAAGGAATCAGGTCATAACAACAGACCTCAACATTTCGACATTCGAAGACCCGCTCTACACTGTTTATTCGTATGGCAGGGTGATAAATACCATAGAAGAGAGCAATATAACCGATTTCACCAACAACAGCAATACGAGCAACCTTCTCTACCATCTCGACCACTCTCTATACATAGAATCCAACAGCTCACCAAGCTATGTCATGAGGCTGAGCGGAAACCTGTCAGCTTCAGACAGAGGCATAGAGAGCCTGGTGAACCTCAAGAAGTTTGAGGATATGCTGCTCGATGTGAAAGAAAAGAGCTGTGTTGATTATATCTATTTTTCAGAGGATGACCCGACGAACTGGCTCATCAATAACACATATAACTGGTTCAGGCTTGACAACCAGTCAAATCACCTTGCAGTATATGAGGTCCAGAACCTCACAATATAAAACTATTTAAATGATACTGCTTAAATTATGCATGCACATATAGAAAGATATATATATAATAGTTTAATAAACAGGGTTTATCATGCCACAGGATAAGTTTATCGAGACAGGCGTTGACAAGCTTGTCAGGCTGGTTGAGAGCAAGAAGAAGGTCTCAACAAGAGAGGCAGCCAAGGTCCTTGGCGTATCCACTTCTGTCATCGATGAGTGGTCGGATTTTCTTGAGGAAGAGGGCCTGATAAGCATAGAATACAAGCTGGCCACAACCTACCTGGTTGAGAGAAAGCTGACCAAGAAAGAGGTCGTAAAGAAGGCCAAGGAGTTCCGAGGCACAAAGGACGCATTCATCAGAAGGATCGAGACCGACATGCAGGGGATAGAGCATGACACACAAGGCCTGGAAGAGCTTAAAGGGCAGTTCCATGAGCTCAAGAGGGAGATCGGCGATGACCTTAGCAATGTAAAAGAGGAGCTCAAGGAGCTTGAGAACTATGAGAAGCTCAAGAAGAACATCGACAAGCAGATATACAACCAGCAGAAGGAATTCAAGAAAAGGATGAATGACATGGAAAAAGACATATTCAGGGAGAAGGGCAGGTACAAGGAGCTGATGGATGATATCGATGTTGAGAAGGTCAAGCTGAAAGAGCAGGAGTCGCAGCTTGTCTCGTTGAAAGAGAGGGAGACAAGGCTGCTTAAGGCGCTTGAAGGCTTCAACAGCAGCATCGGCAAGATCAAGGACAGCATAAAGCATGAAGAGGATGAGATCGATGTCACAGGGGACCATATCCAATATCTTGAGAAGCTTGCAGACAAGATAAAGGACAAGATCTCCGGCCAGAGAGAGAAGCTCGAGCCCCTTGTTGAGGAGAGCCGCAAACAGGAGGCAAACATATCGAAGATACAGGATGAGATGCTCAAGAAAGTGGCCAAGGGAAGAAAGAAGATAAGCGCCGAGGTAGAAGACAGCGAGAAGACTGCAGAGAACTTCAGGCTGTTTTTTGAAAAGAAGGCGCATATCGACAACCTTATGCAGAAGGTGAGCACAGACAAGGAAGCGCTGGAGAACGAGATGATGAACCTCATAAAGAAGGCCCAGGCATTTGACATCGCCTCAAAATCGTCCAGCGTGAAGTCCCACATGGCTGAACTCAACAAGAAGCTCAAGGAGATAGAGCATAAAAGGTCTGTCTTCAAGAACGAGCTGAACAAACTTGTGGGCCATGTCAGGAAAAACTTTTAAATGATTGTCCTGTTAATTGACTAAAAGGTCACTCTGATGTGGGATAACAAAGGTCTTTTAGGAACAGGTAAAAGAAAAAAGCGGTGAGCATACTGCCACACGCCTAGTAAGGTGGGGGAAATGGCAAAAAAAAAGAGGATAAAGCATAAAAGGAATTCTGGAAGAGCAGTAAAGCATACTACAAGGAAGAGGGCTCATCCTAAAGCAAAGCCTGCCATGAGGCGAGGAAAGAAAAGATCTGGGCATGTAAGGAAAAGGGCGACGTCCGGTGGAAAAAAGCTGGAATCGGATGCAAAGAAGATAAAGGTCCTTGATGAGTATGATTTTGACTCTGACAGCATGCCCATCAACATAAGGATTTTCA
>CAZPXC010000015.1:15603-31933 GCA_964590935.1 uncultured Methanosarcinales archaeon | reverse complement strand
CCTTTTTTTCAGCAGATGACCCTCTGCTGCCAGGACTTAAGAAGCTGCCCATCATATCTTTTATATTCCCCATTCTTTTGGTTCTAGTATTACTCTTATTTAAATATAATTATTCCTCATTTGGTGTTGTTAAAAAAAAAGAAAGAGAGGGTCCCTATACATTATCCTGATTCTAAAACCCCACCCCCTTGATGTTTAAGGTTCGCTTTTCCTGGTTTAAAAAACTTTGGTTTTCTGGTATACATATAGATATACTGCCAGTGTTAAATATGAGAATTTGATTTTTTAATGCTGTTTTATTTATTTTTTTCTTGAATGTGCAGTAGAAATTTTTCCATGTGAACAAAATATCACGTGAAAACAAATTTCTCTAAAAGAGCAATAATTATATATACGATTATAAATATCAAAACAGAATATGATCGAAGGAAGGGCCATAATCAAAGATCTTGAAAAGGCAAGGCAGACAGCTTTAAAGCTTGGCGGAGTTTTCAAAGGCCAGTATGCATATAAGGATATCGTGTTTCTTCCAAAAGATAAAGGGCCTGACCTGCATCATGACTGCGTGAAGATGAGGATAATGAGGAAAAAGAACTGGGACACAAAGGATGTCATCCTGCAGCGAAAGACTGCTGCATGGAAAGGAAATGCAAAGAAAGATACAGTATCTTTATGGGCTGAATTTGACACGCAGGAAGAGGCAGAGGGGTTTCTCAAAAAAAGGTTCGGCAATAAATTTGTGCCTGGCTTTGAATATTCAAGGAAGGGATGGGAGTACCTTATCGGAAACGCCAAGCTATATATCGAAAATATCGAGAAGCTCGGGCCTTCGATAGAGATAGAGACAGAGGACATCAAAGACCTTGACCTTTTTGACAGGTTCGGGATTATAGAGCTTCTAAAGGATTCTGTCCCAGAGCACATAAGAAAGATCTTTAAAAGAGTATAGTATGGTGCTCATGCTTTTCCCGCATCCATCTGCTCATCGATGAAACTTTCTCCTGCCCACAGATCATCGTAGGAAAACCCTTCCTGTTTCTTTCCCCTGCCGAGGGCTATCTTTGCAAGCACCATCTGGTGCATCTTCTTGAGGAATTCTGTCTTGTCCTCTATCCTCATGATGTCTGTATAGCTGCCAAGGATAAGGTTGAATGCAAACGGCGAGGGGACCTTTGTCGATATGTCCTCTATCCTCAGCTTTTTGTCGGTTATCATCTTCAGGACAGCCTGGGCATTCTTTATGTCCATAAGGTCTTCCAGGACCTCTCTCCTGCTCTCTTTAAGTATCGGGAAATCGTCGGATATCCTTTTCAGCGCATTCATCAGGAGCATCGAGCTTACCTGCTGGCGGCCGACCCTCTTCCTCTTGCCCTTGTAGGTGCGCAGGATCATGAGCGAACGGGCAGCGCAGTGCCTAAACCTCCTTCTCATGATCTCGGTCTTCTCTATGGCAAGCTCAAGGACTTCTTTGAGGTCGCTTTTTTTCAGTATCTCCAGTGCTTTGTTTATGTTGAGGTTCTTTTCAGAGGCTATGTAAAAACCGTTGTCATTGACATTGATCTCGACGTCCCTGTGGCTTATCCTGGACACAGCATAGGCCACTGCTCTGGAAAGCGCGTCATTGACCCTCCTGCCGAAAAGCGCATGGAAGATATAAAAATGCCTCTTCTCATCATCGTAGTGCTCGACAAGCAGCAGCCTGTCGCTGGGAACCTTTGCATAGAGGAACTGCTCCTTGAAATAGAGATAGATGGAGTTTGCGGCATTCATGTCGACATATAAAAAATCATGGATAAACCCTATTATCTCATTTTTTGCCTGTTTGGCCTTGAACTTTTCATCCATCAGCCTCCTCAGCCTGCCTATGTCCATAGCAAGGTCAAAGCTTAGGGGAAGCATCTCAGAGACCCAGGAAGGGATTGTAGGCGGCCTGTAGACAGATGCATTGACCTGCGCCACCATGCCCCTTGAATACAGAAACTCGTATTTCTCCCCGCCGAGTACAAAGACATCGCCCCTTCTCAGTCTCTCCAGAAAACCCTCGTCTATCTTGCCTATGGCCTGGGTTCCGACCTTTACTGTGACAAAGCTCTCATCAGGTATAGTTCCGATGTTGGTCATATACATCACGCGGGCCATCTTCCCCCTTCTGCCTATCATCCCGGTCTTCTCGTCATACCATATCTTTGCATATATGTGCCTGCTTTCCAGGGAGCTGAACTTGCCTGCCAGGTAGTCGATGACAGCCAGAAAATCTCTCTTTTCAAGCCCTGCATAGCAGTAGCTTCTCCTGATGAGGGCAAGAAGCTCGTCAATATGTATCTTGTCCGCTATTGCAATACCGTATATCTGCTGGGCGAGAACGTCCAGTGCGTTTTTCGGTATATGGATGCGGTCGATCTTCCTCTCTACAGCAGACTTGAGCAGGACAGCGCACTCGACAAGGTCGTCCCTGTCCATCACTATTATCCTGCCCTTGGTCTTCTCATGCAGCCTGTGCCCCGAACGCCCTGTGCGCTGCAGGGCCCTGGCGACGGATTTCGGGCTGCCGAGCAGGATAACAAGGTCGATGTATCCTATGTCTATGCCAAGCTCAAGCGATGTTGACGATACGACCACCTTTAGCTTTCCCTCCCTCAGCCTTTTTTCAAGATTATGCCTGAGCTCCTTTGAGAGCGAGCCATGATGCGCGCCGATGTTCTCACCGTATTTACCCGGATATTTCTCCTTGAGGAAATTTACCACCCTCTCAGTGGCTGCCCTTGTGTTGGTGAACACCAGGGTCGTCTTGTGCTGTTGCACAAGCCTGTGGATGAGGCTGTACATCTCAGCATGCCTTTTTTCATAGCCTGTATTTATCAGGTCAGGGACAGGGCTCAGGACCTTCAGGTCAAGCTCTTTGATGAACTGGACATCTATCACAGTGCAGTCCCTTGCAGCACCGTTGCTGTAGCCGGCGATAAACCCTGCTATGTCCTCGATAGGCGCTACTGTAGCAGACAGGCCTATCCTGCTCATGCCTGGAGAGAGCTGCTGCAGCCTCTCAAGGGTCAGCGACAGGTGTGCCCCTCGCTTGTTCTCGGCAAGCGCATGCACCTCATCGACTATGCACCAGTCAACATGTGAAAGGTGCATCCTGAACTTCGGCGCTGACATCACGATGGCAAGGGATTCCGGGGTCGTGATAAGGATGTGGGGCGGTTTTTTCAGCATCGCGCTCTTTTGCGATGCGGTCGTATCACCTGTCCTCACGCCTATCCTTATCCCCAGCTTTTTATTGTTGATGCGCTCTATCTCCTTTAGCGGCTCGAGGAGGTTTACCTCGATGTCATAGTTGAGCGCTTTTAGAGGGCTTATATAGACACAGTATGTCCTGTCCTCAAGTATCCCTTTCTGGGCTGAATCGATAAGCTCGCTGAGTATCGAGAGAAAGCCTGTCAGGGTCTTGGTCGCGCCTGTCGGTGCGCTTACCAGCACGTCCCTCCTGCTGTGGATCTCTGTCACAGCCATCCGCTGCGGCAGTGAGAACTCGCTGAACCTGCTGAAGAACCATCTTTTTACAGCAGGGTTCAGAATATTCTCGAGCTGTTTTGCAGTGTCCGGCTTTTTCTTGAACCTTATCATGCTGGGAGCGGCAGAATGCATAGGTATTTATAAAATTTGTATTATCTGCAGGGATAACAAGATTAGCACAGTGATAATTTGATTTTTAATACAATTTATACTACCAAAAAGTTTAAATATTAGTTGTGATTAGGAAATAGCAAAATATTGTTATGACTAAAGAATGAGGTGTTTTAGGATGGGTGGTTTTAGATATCTTACAGCGATTGTAGTTATTATTATCTTCTTGCTGTCCGGCTGCAGCCTGTTTGTGGCGCAGCAGCCTAGCGGTGAAGAGCAGGTATGCGTTCCCAAGGCAAAGCTGACAGAGCTTTTGTCTGAGCTGAACGTATCTATAGAGGAGCTGACAGGTGAGAATGCAAGCACTGGCAATCAAACTCCGGCAGAGGAGATGCCTGAAGAGAGTATCGCGCAGCTTGTTTCAACAGATGCAGACCTTTCAGATCTCAAGAGTGCGCTGGATGCGGCAAATCTTACCAGCACGCTTTCCGGGCAGGGGACGTACACTCTCTTTGCGCCAACCAATGAGGCTTTTGACAAGCTTCCGACAGGGCTTCTTGACGCGCTTATGAAGAACCCCTCGACACTCAGCGACATACTTCTCTACCATGTGGCTAGCGGCAGGATCACTGCTTCTGATTTGGCAAAGAAAACCTCGCTGACGACACTTGAGGGCAAGGACCTATCTATCTCATATTCAGGCGGTGTCCTGAAGATCAATGATGCCGGGATCGTCACCACTGACATAATGGCTGCAAACGGCGTCATCCACGTGATCGATACAGTGCTTATACCTCCGGCAAGTTCAGAAGAAACGACGCCTGCGCAGAACGAGACAGGGCAGGTGCCGTCAGGTGGAGAGCAGCAGCAGACTCCGGCAGCGAATGAATCAGGGATTCCGACAAAATATTATACAGAGGGAGATCTTGTAAAGCTCACTCCCAATGCCACTGACGCAGACGGCGATGCCCTTACATTCACATACTCTGCGCCCCTTGACTCGAACGGGGAGTGGCAGACAGGGCCTGGCGATGCAGGGACATACCTTGTTACTGTAACAGCATCAGACGGCACATCCACTGTCTCGAAACAGGTAAGGATCGTAGTCAGATCAGGCAACTCACCCCCAGTTATAGAGGGAGTCGGCAACATGACAGTACAGGAGGGCGATACAGTAAAATTCTCACCGACTGTCACTGACCCTGACGGCGATGATGTCACGATAAGCTACAGCGGATGGATGACCTCATCATCATATACGACAAATTATAATGATGCAGGAGTTCATGATGTCACCATAACAGCATCAGACGGCAAGTCCCAGACCGTAAAGACGGTCCAGGTGACTGTGCTCAACAAGGACAGGCCTCCGGTGCTCAGTCCCCTGAGCTCGGTCACCGTCGATGAGGGTGACACAGTGGTCATCAATGCGCAGGCATCAGACCCTGACGGTGATAATGTTACCATCACCTACAGCCCGCCTATAGGCAGCGATGGCACATGGCAGACGCATGTCGGTGATGCTGGGACTTACCTTGTTACTGTAACAGCATCTGACGGCCAGCTCGAGACCAAGCAGACGATGACAGTGATTGTGCAGAGCACCAATTCGCCGCCTGTGATCCAGATGGACAATGTCAATGAAGTAGTGCAGGAAGGTTCGACCAAGACGATAACACTGAACCCTGTCGTGACAGACCCTGACGGCGATGATGTTACGGTAAGCTACAGCGGATGGATGACCTCTGCAACAAAGGTCATAAGCGAGGCTGATGCAGGGACGCATGATGTTACGATAACAGCATCAGACGGCCAGGCGCAGACAACCAAGACAATAACAGTGACTGTAAAGGTGAACCACCCTCCAAGCTTCACCATCTGAACAAAAGCTTAATAAACAGCCTTTTTTTTCTTTTTATCTATGGAAAGCATGTTGCCTTTTGAACGCGGCAGTAGAAGTATTCTGATCAAGAGAGAGGCAGAAAGCAGCGACAGGTTCGGTAGCCCGCCTGAAAAAAGGACTGCTGAGGAGCTTATAGACTACGGTATCGTAAACATAGATAAGCCCCGCGGCCCGACGTCGCACCAGGTCAGCGATTATGTGAAGAAGATACTCCATATAGGGAAAGCAGGTCATTCAGGAACCCTCGACCCTAAGGTTACAGGTGTTCTGCCCATCGCTCTTGGAAGGGGGACCCGCATTGTCCAGGGGCTTCTTACCGCGGGCAAGGAATACATCGCGCTGATGCATCTCCATGATGATATTGCAGAGGGAAAGATAATAAGCGTATGCAAGACATTTACAGGCAAGATAAGCCAGCTTCCGCCGGTCAAGTCAAGCGTAAAGAGGCAGCTGCGCTACAGGAGGATATACTATCTTGACATTCTCGAGATCGAAGGCAGGGATGTCCTCTTCATGGTAGGCGCCCAGGCAGGGACATATATCCGGAAACTGTGCTTTGATATCGGCCAGAAGATCGGCTGCGGCGCCCACATGGCAGAGCTCAGGAGGACCAAGGCCGGGCCGTTCAATGAGTCAAGCATCGTCACGCTGCAGGACCTTGCAGACAGCTATTATTTTTATAAGAAAGGCAATGAAAAATACATCCGCAGGATAGTCCAGCCTATAGAGAGCGCTGTGGCTCATCTGCCGAAGATATGGGTCATGGACACGACTGTCGACACCTTGTGCCACGGCGCGAGCCTGAAACTGCCGGGCATATCAAGGCTTGAGTCCGATATCCAGGTAGGTGACCCTGTCGCGATAATGACGCTGAAAGAAGAGCTCATAGCCCTTGGCAGGGCAGGCATGACATCAAAGGAGATGTCAAAGAAGGATAGGGGCATCGCAGCCAGCAGCCACAAGGTTTTTATGCTGCCGGGCACATACCCAAAGATCGAGAAGAGCAAAGCATGACGGAGGTTATTACAATGGAAGGATTCCTCAAAGGGTTGTCAGAGGCTGACCCTGAGATATATAAGCTTATAGAAGGAGAGAAGAAGAGGCTGAACGAGACTCTTGTGATGATCCCGAGCGAGAGCATGGCCAGCCGGGCTGTGCTCCAGGCGAACGGTTCTGTCCTGAACAGCAAATACGCTGAAGGCTACCCACGCAGGAGGTATTATACAGGCTTTGAGTACGTCGATGACGTAGAAGAGCTGGCGATTAGCAGGGCAAAGAAGCTCTTTAATGCAGAGCATGCAAATGTCCAGCCCAACTCAGGAAGCTCTGCAAATGTCGAGGTGTATTATGCGCTGCTGAGGCCCGGTGATACAGTGATGGGCCTGAAGCTTGACCATGGTGGGCATCTTACCCATGGACACCCTATAAATTTCACAGGAAGGACCTATAATTTTATGCAGTACGAGGTAGAGAAGGGAACAGGGCTTATAGATATGGACAAGGTCAGGAAGATGGCCAAAAAGACGAGGCCCAGGATGATAGTGAGCGGTGCGACAGCATACCCAAGGCTGTACGACTTTAAGGCATTCCATGAGATATGCGAAGAGATAGGTGCTTATTCCATGGCTGACATAAGCCATATCGCTGGGCTGATCGCAGGCGGGGCGCACCCGAGCCCATTACCTTTCACAGATGTTGTAACCACTACGACGCACAAGACCCTGTGCGGGCCAAGGTCAGCCATAATTCTGAGCAGGGAAGAAGACAGGCTGGCAGATGTCACCGGCCTTGATGAGAAAAAGGCAAAGCGTGAAAAGAATCTGGCTGCCAAGATAGACAGGGCTGTGTTTCCCGGTCTGCAGGGCGGTCCGCTGGAGCATACGATAGCTGCCAAGGCTGTCTGCTTCAAAAATGCCATGAGACCCGGATTTAAGGTGTTTGCGCACCAGGTCGTCAAGAATGCGCAGGCTCTTGCAGAAAACCTAATGGAGCAGGGCATCAAGCTGGTCTCAGGCGGGACAGACAACCACCTGATCCTCGTTGACCTTACGCCTCTGGGCACAGGCCTGGGCTATGACGTATCCGAGGCGCTTGCAGAGGCTGGCATCTATACCAACAGGAACATGATACCCTTTGACCCAAGCACGCCGTTCAAGCCTTCAGGCATCAGGCTCGGGACACCTGTGCTCACGCAGAGGGGCATGAAGGAACAGGACATGAAAGATGTTGCAGCATGGCTCGTAAAGATAATCAAAGATCATAAGAACAGGCAGCTGATAAGCAAGGCCAGGACAGAGATCAGGGAATTCATGAAGGGTTTCCCGTTATACGACTGAGCATTGGCCCTATCCAACCCTGTTTATTCCCCTATTCCCAGCTTCTTCTCAAGCTCGGCAATCGCAAGAGTAGTCTTGATGACTGTGTCTGGGTTCAATGACATGGTCTGTATGCCGCATCTCACGACAAACTCCGCGAACTCTATGTAATCAGATGGCGCCTGTCCGCATATCCCTATATACTTGCCTTTCTTGTTGGCGATCTCGATGACCTGCTTGACGAGCCTTTTTACAGCCTCGTTTCTCTCATCATAGACATGCGCGACAAGCTCGGAATCGCGGTCGACGCCAAGCGTGAGCTGCGTAAGGTCATTCGTGCCTATCGAGAATCCGTCAAAGACCTCGAGGAACTCCTCAGCCATTATGACATTAGAGGGTATCTCGCACATACCTATGACCTCGAGGCCGTTCTCATGCTGCCTCAGGCCGAACTCTGCCATGGTATCGACGACCTGCCTGGCCTCATCAACAGTCCTTGGAAACGGGATCATGACATGGACATTGCCCAGCTTGAACTCGTTTCGCACCTTCAGAAATGCCCTGCATTCGAGGGAGAAGGCCTCCTTGTAGTTCTTGTCGTAATACCTGCTTGCGCCTCTCCAGCCTATCATGGGGTTGTCCTCATGGGGCTCAAACTGCTTTCCTCCGATGAGGTTCGCGTACTCATTGCTCTTGAAGTCAGAGAGCCTGACTATCACCTTCTTCGGGTAGAACGCTGCGCCGATCATGGCGATGCCCTCAGCCAGCTTGTCAACAAAGAACTCTGCCTTATTATCATAGCCGTATGTCAGCTCCTTTATCTGCTCCTTCACGTCCTTGTCTTCGAGCTTGTCAAATTCCAGAAGGGCCTTAGGGTGGATCTTGATGTATGAATTTATGATGAACTCTTCCCTTGCAAGGCCGACACCCTCATTCGGGATAAAGCTGGTCTCGAATGCCTGGTCCGGCGCGCCAATGTTCATCATGATCTTGGTCTTGGTCTTGGGCAGGCTCTTTAGGTCAATCTCTTCGACATCGAAGGGCACCTTGCCCTCATACACAAAGCCCTCTGCCCCCTGGGAGCAGTCCACTGTGATATCCTTCTGCGCCTTGATCTTCTCTGTCCCGTCGATGGTGCCTACAACACACGGGATCCCCAGCTCTCTTGATATTATTGCAGCGTGGCATGTTCTTCCTCCCCTGTTTGTGACGATGGCCGCAGCGATCTTCATAATAGGCTCCCAGTCAGGGTCGGTCATCTCGGTCACCAGGACCTGGCCCTTCTTGAACGTATGGATATTATGTACCTCTTTTATTATGTTTGCCTCGCCTTGGCCGATATGCTCCCCTACTGACTTGCCTAACACTATGACCTTGCCCTTTTCCTTGAGCACATATTTCCTGAGCTTTGTCATGTCCTTCTGAGAGTGGACTGTCTCAGGCCTTGCCTGGACGATGAAGAGTTGCCCTGTCTGGCCGTCCTTGGCCCATTCCATGTCCATCGGCTTGAACTTGCCGGCTTTTTCTGAATAATGGTCCTCTATTGTGCAGGCCCACCCTGCAAGGGTCAGGACATCGTCATCGCTTATGCAGAACCTCTTCCTGTCTTCCTTGCTCACCTCGATGTTTTTTGTCGGGTTGTTGCCCTCCATCGCGTAAACCAGTTTCTTGGTCTTTGAGCCCAGTGTCTTTGATATGATGGGCTTTGCACCTTCCTTTAGTGTCGGCTTGAAGACATAAAACTCGTCAGGGTTTACAGCACCCTGGACAATGTTCTCTCCCAGGCCGTAGCTTGCGGTGATAAAAGCAGCATCCTTGAACCCTGATTCAGTATCTATGGAGAACATGACCCCTGAGCATGCCAGGTCGCTTCTTACCATCTTCTGTATGCCTATCGAGAGCCCGATCGAGAAATGGTCAAAGCCCTTGTCCACCCTGTAGCTGATGGCCCTGTTCGTGAACAGCGATGCGAAGCATTTCTTGCATGCCGCTATAACTGCATGACGGCCGCTTGTGTTCAGGTATGTCTCCTGCTGGCCTGCAAAGCTGGCATCCGGCAGGTCCTCTGCAGTGGCAGAGCTCCTGACTGCGACATCGACATTGTTTCCGTTGCCGTACTGCTTGCAAAGGTTCTGATAGCCCTCGATGATCGCCTGCTTGAGCTCTTCAGGAAACTCTGCCTCGAGGATTATCTGCCTGACCTTCCTCCCTGTCGAGGCAAGGTTTTTCATGTCAGAGGTATCAAGGCCCTCTAATATGTCTCTCATCTGTTTCCTTATTCCAGCCTTGTCAAGCAGATAATTGTAAGCATAAGCCGTAACGCAGAAGCCGTTGGGGATATTTACGCCTTTTGATGTCAGGTTGCGGTACATCTCGCCGAGCGATGCGTTCTTCCCTCCGACGAGGGGAACATCCTCGATACCGACCTGGTCAAACCACAGTACAAACTCTTTGCTATTGTCCATTGTAATCTCACCCTTTTTTGTTACGAATAACTAATAAGGACTGCAGAACCAGTATATATAAATGTTTATTATCATTTAACAATGGCTACTAAACCGGGATGCTACACTTTTACCATGAGCCTCTTGACATCCGGGCTTATCTGCCAGAGGTTGCTCTTGTCTCTCTTGCCTGCAAACAGTATGCCTTTCTTGGATTTCAGGGATGAGAGGTGCTTTGAGGCATAGCTTTTCGATATGACAAAGCGCTGCGCCACATCCTCTGCTGTTTTCGGGTTGTTCTTCAGGAATCTCAGTATCCTGCGCTCCATCTTGCTGAACCTCTTTTCGAGTGCAGAAGTCCTGGTCTTCTGGACACCCTTGAGGATTGCCTCCCTCCTTGCCCCTAGGTGCTCAAAACCCTCGACATGGACCTTGTCAAGGCCGAGTATCTCCCTTGCGCCGTAGTATGTGATGGTGTAGTTGTCCGTAAGTATTGGGTTCCTGTCCCCGAATTTCCTGTGATGGAAATCAAATATCTCATCTGCATACTCCAGAAGCCTCCTTGGGTTGCCGCCTGAGCATTTGACGATGAATGATAGCGCATCGTCATCGAACTTCTCTGCATAGTTTACCCTTTTCTTCCTCGTCTGCAGCCTGTTGAAGAGTATCTGTTTCATTTCATCCTCATCAAGGGTGCCGAGCACAACAATCCTCGAACCAAGGCGCTCCTTGAAAGAGGCTGTGACATTCCTGAGATGCTTGCTTATCTGCGAGATGACGATTGACTTGATCTTTTTCTCATTCGGGTTTTCCCATTTGGCTCTCGCCTTGAGCACGAGGTTCGGGTCAGTCGCCTGAAATTCGTCTATTATCAGGACCGGCCTTTTTGCAGGATAATTTCTCAGCCTGAGCTTGTCAAAGAAGCTCCTCTTCTTCCTGAGCTCTTCCTCAAGCTGAAAATCTGAGGGCAGGTCATGGGCATCAAGATAGATAAACTTGTGGTTTTTCATTTCTTTCTGCAGTTTCATAAGCAGAGAGGTCTTGCCCGACCCTGTAAGCCCGTTCAGAAAGCATATCTCCTCCTTGATGATATGGTTTTTAAGCTGGGATTCCTCCCTTTCCAGCCCCACCAGATTGTAATTTGGCCTTACATCAAGAGGATTAGAATTAAACTTCAGCTTCTGATACCACGTCATCATCAATTAAATAATAAAAATAATATATAAATCTATCGCTTGTTTATTCCTGTGATGTAGTTATGCTTTGCCGGTGATCCTGAAGACCTTGGTTCCGCAAACAGGACACACACCCTTGACAGCCTTCATGCCGTTCTTCATGACAACATCTTCTGGATTTTTGACTTCAACAGATTTCTTGCATTTCATGCATCTTGCTTCTACCATTGTTTATAACCTCCTAGTTTTACCCCTTTAAGCCAATATATATGATTCCTGATACTACTTATATATAAATTTTTTTGAAATCCGGGGCTTTATCCTAAAAGAAGGTTAGCATCAGTCCGCGTAGGCCATTAAGGAATATTCTTCAAAGCTGGTAGGGGGTTGCCCCATCCGGGGAACCCTGCTCTTAAAAAATAATGTGCATGGCCGGAGCCGATGCTAACCCGAGCGTCAGCGAGTTTTAGGATAAAGCCTCAAATCCAGGGCAGATTGTGAAGGAAAAGCTGTGGTTCTTCCAGGATGTAGCATTGGACATCCCTGCGCAGGATTTTTAAAAAGCCGCCAGGATAAACAAGTCTAATGATAAGGCACAGCTTCATCATACTGGACAGGATAGGCGCACGTGGAGAGAAAAATATCTGGAGCCAGGGGATACGCTCGTGGGATGATTTCCTGAATGCAGAGAAGATAAAGGGGATATCGAAAAAATCCAAGCATTACTATGACAGGCAGCTTAAGAGGGCGATGAGGGAATTATACAGCCAAAACTCAGGATATTTTGAAGATATGCCTGAAACATGGAGGCTGTACAGGTTTTTCAGAGAGGATTCAGTGTTTCTTGATATCGAGACAACAGGCGTATCGAGGCATGACAGCATCACCATGGTCGGGCTCTATAACGGCATAGATACCATGACCATGATAAGGGGCATCAACCTTGATATGCCTAGCCTGAGAAAGGAGCTGTTGAGATACAAGCTGGTCATCACCTTCAACGGCGCATCGTTTGATCTCCCGTTTATAAGAAAGAGATACTCTGGGCTGCTGCCTGATATACCTCATATTGATCTGATGCCCCTATGCAGGAGGATCGGGCTTAGTGGCGGGCTAAAGGAGATAGAAAAACAGCTTGGTGTTAAGAGAAACCCCCTGATTGAGAAGTTGTATGGCGGTGATGTCCTCAGGCTCTGGAGGATGTACAAGGCGAGCGGGGATGACTATTACCTCAAGCTGCTTGTCGAATACAATGAGGATGACGTTATCAGCCTCAGGAAGATAGCTGACTTTACCATTGCGAAGATCGAAGAGGATATTAAGGATGAATACTTTAGATAAGATAAAGGTTCTCGGCGCAGCAGCCAGCTATGATACTGTCTGCGGCAGCCCAAGGGCAATGAACAGGAGCAGCAGCCTGTTTGACTCTGTAAAGTCATGCATCTACAAGTCAAGGTCTGAAAACTACAACTGCAACCTGTTCAAGGTCCTTATGAGCAACAGATGTAGCTATGACTGCAAATACTGCATCAACAGCAGCTGTTCGCAGAGGAAGCTTGCAGAGTTTGAGCCAAAAGAGCTTGCTGACACTTTCCTGGAGCTCAACAAGAGGGGCCTTGTTGACGGGCTTTTTCTTTCATCAGGCATTGCAGGCGACCCAGACAGGACAACAGAGAGCATGCTTGAGGCAGTGAGGCTCATCAGGCAGGATTTCCACGGCTATGTGCATTTCAAGGTGTTGCCGGGAACCAGCTATGAGCATATAAGGCAGGCGTCTGAGCTCAGCAACAGGCTGAGCATCAATATCGAGGCACCGAACAAAGAGCGCCTGAGCGCTTTCACAGGTATTAAGGATTTCAGGCTGGATATCCTGAGGAGGCAGGCATGGATAAAGAGGATGCATCCCTCTTCTGGCCAGACAACCCAGCTCATAGTAGGGGCAACTGACGAAACAGACTGGGAGATACTTAAGATGGTCGACTGGGAGCATAAGAATTTTGAACTGGACAGGTTTTATTTCTCTGCATTCTCGCCTGTCAGGCATACACCCCTTGCTGACAGGAAACCTGCACCATTGATAAGGGAGCACCGGCTTTATAATGTCGAGTTCCTGCTTAGAAAATACAGGTTCAGGCTTGATGATTTCAGGCAGATAATGACCAAGCATGAGATGCTGCCTGCAGCTGATCCGAAGACAGCGATGGCAGATGCAACCATCGATAGGCCTGTTGACATCAATGAGGCAGGCTATGAAGAGCTGCTGCATGTCCCTGGCATCGGACCGCTGACTGCTGAGAGGATAATCAGGGCAAGGGAGCATGGCAGGATAAGAAAATATGAGCAGCTTCATAAGCTGGGCACAACAGTAAAAAGAGCAAAACCATACATAAAGGTTGACGGGAAATTCCAGAGCAGGCTGACGGGTTTCTGATTTTTGGAAATATTTTTAATCTCTAGGATACTTACCTGTATTATGCCATCGAAAAAGCGGATATTTGTCATCCACAAGCATTTTGCAAAAAGCCTGCACTGGGACCTCAGGCTTGAGATGGATGGTGCTCTTAAAAGCTGGGCCCTGCCGAAAGAGCCCTCGATGGACATGAAAGTAAAAAGGCTTGCCATACAGGTAGACGACCATGAGCTATTATATGCAGGTTTTGAAGGCGAGATCCCGAAAGGCCAGTATGGCGCTGGCATTGTAAAGATATGGGACAGCGGGGAATATGACCTTACAGACAGGAAAGATTACAAGCTCATTGTACGTTTGCATGGCAGAAAGCTGAAAGGTAAGTTCATCCTGGTGCAGATGCAGGGGAAGGAATGGCTTTTTTTCAAGGGCAGGGATGATGATGTTTATTGATTATAGGATAAGCATGTAACTATTGCCAGGAATCAGCCAGCACTGTACGCTTTCTTATATTCCTTCTCAAGAGTAAGCCTGTGGCTTTTCTCCCATCTTTTAAGCTGGTCAAAAAGCTTTTTTTGCTGCTCTGTTGCTGCCTCTTCCTCCAGCCCCTTATACATCTCATAAGTTTCGATCTCCTTTTTTATGGCAAGCTTCCATGCTGATTTTAGTTCTTCGTGGTTGTATTGATGGTATGGATCCTTTGGGTCGAGCAGAGTGTGCAGGACATGCTCATTATATGCATCAGCCCATGCCTGCTGGAAGTCGCCTGATTCAAGGAACATCTCAAGAAGCCTCTTGTGTCTAAGCTCCTCAAAGGCAAGTTTCAGGAAGAACCTGGCTAGTTCAGGTTTCCCGCTTCGCTTGGACAGGTCAACATAGAGCTCATGCGCCTCCTGCTCTATGGAGATTGCTTTTTTTATCGCGGGTTCCAGCTCCATAAGGATATCTGGCTGGCAGGCATATAAATAGTTTTTGAAAAGGGACGGGATAATATTGATGCGTCATCCCGAATTCGATGTTCTCTTTTTCTGATAGTACCTAACTAAAAAGAATACTGCTACATAAGTGACGATCGAGAGGATTGTCGCAGTCATCCCTGAGCCGACAAGCAGCCTTCTTGAAAAATCATATGCCTGATTCAAAAATGTCACTTTGAAAACAACAACTGGAGCCGACCCAAAAATTGCCCCCCCGATCTTCAAGCTTAGAGTATAAACAGGGATGGTGAAGAAAGGATTCCAAAAAAAGAGAGCTGCAAACAACGCGATCTTGCTTAGCTGTTTGAATACTGCAATAATAAGTATCGCCAGCCATATGTGTAAACCAAAAATCGGAAGTATTGCAATAAAAGTGCCGATGGCAAAACCCAAAGCGATCTCATGAGGCGTCGTCTTTATCTTCAAAGCCTCTATAAAATGCTCTTTGAACCTCTTCTTCCACCTGGATATCATCAAGACCAGAATAAAAACAGGATATATAAATATTATCAATGATCTGTAAGAGTGATGGAATCTATTGGTGCTATTTGTTCCTTGTTAATGGGCGCCCTCGCTTAACATTACGCCTTTATAAAGAAATGAAAATAGCCCTGCTCGGACTTTCGTTGCAAAGCAATTTCGAACCGAGGTCTCAGGACCCAAAATCCCGAATGATTGGCCGCTACACCACAGGGCTGGATTTTCCAAAAAAATACCAGCCCTCTTAAATAATTTGCTGTTTGCCTGAGGAAAATACCTGATCAAGCAGGTTCAAAAGGCACAAGATACTTCCATAAATTTTAAATAGAAGGTATTTTTCAATCCGAGTAATATGAACAACAAGCTGCTGCTGTTTTTGTTTATGGGCCTGCTCCTGCTTGGCTCTTTTGCCGTTGCGCAGGAGACATGCAATGGGACATCAGCGTTCCAGGTGTATCTTTTCTACAGCGAGACATGCCCGCACTGCGCAAAGGAAAAGCCGCTTCTTGAAAAGCTGGACAGCATGTGCAGCATGCTCGACATCAATTTCTACCCTGTATCAACAGAGCAGGACAGGTGGGAGGATTTCACATCAAGGTACAATACGACATCAGGCGCTGTCCCTATGACATTCATCGGTGACAGGGTGTTTATCGGGTTTACAACAAGCAACGGCTCGCTGGAGTACGACCCTGTTGGCAAGGGCTATATAGGCTATCAAAACCAGATAATAGGTGCCATCCAGGAAAACATCGATAAGAAGGAATGCGATCTCAATGCCATGCTTGCCCCTGAGAAGCAGGGATTCAATCCTGCATGGATATTTGCCCTGCTTGTCCTCTATCCATTCACCTACTTTTTCTTCAGGAAAAAGCCAGGCCCTGCGCAAAGAAGGTACTGGATAGCGGGCTTTTTTGCTGTTGCGATAATCTGCATCTTCACCTTCCTTGCATTGACACCTGACACAGTGATAAAGAATTTCGCACTTAGGCTGCCGTTCCCACT
>CAZPXC010000015.1:8059-15593 GCA_964590935.1 uncultured Methanosarcinales archaeon | reverse complement strand
GTGTTTGTTGTCGCCCTTGCAGACGGGTTTAACCCCTGCGCATTCACTGTCCTTATAATCCTTCTTTCTCTGCTTACATATTCAAAGAGCAGACGGGACATGCTTATCATCGGCTCGGTCTTCATATTGACATCTGCACTGATGTACTTTATCTTCATAATGACCATGATAATTGCAGGGGCATGGGCATGGGCAAAATACGGGCATTTCATCATACTTGGTCTGGGTATCGTCATAACTGTTGCAGGCATAATCAACCTAAAGGACTTTTTCTTTTTCAGGAAGGGCATATCTGATAAGCAAAAGAGCACGATAATGAAGAAGGCCGGCAAGATCGCCCATAATCTGAAGAACTCAAAGGAGAAAAAGAGCCTGTTCTGGGTCGCCCTGGGAAGCACGTTTTTGCTGGCATTTTTTGTAAATCTTGTGGAGCTTGGCTGTACAGCAATCCTTCCGACAGTATACATGGCCACGCTGATAAAGAATTTTTCAGCCCATATCAACGCTGAGCATATACTCTGGACTGTCTTCTATTCATTGGTATATATAATCCCGCTCATCGCGATACTCCTGAACTTTGTATATACATTTAAGTCGGCCAGGCTCTCGGAAAAGCAGGGACGCCTGCTGAAGCTCGTCGCCGGGCTCTTCATGCTCTTTTTCGGGATGATCATGATATTTAATCCGAACATGCTGATGTTCGGATGAGGTGATAAGATGCAGATAGGAGACTATGAACTCAAGGACGAGTTAAGATATGACAAGCACAACAACTGGATAAGGATAGAGGGCGATGTTGCAACTTTCGGGATAACTGATGTCGGCGTAAAGCTTGCAAAGGACATCGCTTTTGTCGAGCTGCCAAAGAAGGGCGCGCATGTTGAACAGGGCAAGGCATGCGGCCAGATAGAATCTGCAAAATGGGCAGGTGAGATCATTGCGCCATTGTCGGGCGAGATAACCGAGGCGAACGATGCCCTGGCAGGCGACCCGTCCAGGATGAATTCAGACCCATATGGCCAGTGGATCGCAAAGATCAGGTTTGAGGGCGGTGCAGACAGCCTCATGGACGTGCCTGCAGCAGTTGAATGGGTAAAAAAAGAAGTGCTCAAGGAATGATGAACCGGCATTTCGACTACAAAGTCCCCTCTGGCAAGCTCCTGAGGATCGATGCTGATGTTAATGGCGATGTCATTAGGGACATCACGATATGCGGGGATTTTTTCATATATCCTGAAGATGGCATATCCAGGATCGAAGATTCTCTAAGAGGCCAAAAGATTGATGGCAGGTTGACAAGGCGAAAGCTCGATGATGCGATGCAGGGCCTTGAGACCATCGGGCTGTCTGCAGATGATATAATGGCTGTTTTAGATAAATTTATAAGTTAGCTTGGTGTTATATATAAAAAAAGGGATTTTTGACCAGATAACCATGAATCTATAGCCTTTAAGTGATTTGCATGGATATAACCACAGGAGTTGTCGCGCTCTCATTATTGATCGTCTTATCAGGTTTTTTCTCAGGTATTGAGGCAGCCTTCCTGTCGCTTAACAGGCTGAAGATCCGCCGCCTTGTCGACAGCAGGAAGAAAAATGCAGATGTCGTGAAACGATTAAAGGATGATATGCACCGCCTTATAATCACCCTGCTTATAGGCAACAACCTTGTCAACATCGGTGCATCTGCAATAGCTACAGCGCTTGCCATCGAGGTCTTTAGATCAGCGGGCGTGGGGATAGCAACAGGTGTCATGACCTTTGTCATACTCATATTCGGCGAGATAGTACCGAAGTCGTTTGCTATCCAGCACGCTGAGAAGATATGCCTGCTTTTCTCAAGGCCTATTATGATGCTGCAGAAGGTCCTGTATCCTGTCATAGCTGTATTTGATTTTCTGACCAAGAAAATAACAAGAGGGGGCAGGACAGGGAAAAAGCCTGAGATCACCGAAGACGAGCTCAAGAGCTTTGTCGAGATAGGCGAGAAAGCGGGAACCATCGAATCAGATGAGAGGAAGATGATCCACAACATCTTCAGGCTCAATGACCTTGAAGCGAGGGATGTGATGACTCCCAAGATAAATATGAAGACTGTAAACGGGGAATCAAGCCTGAGGGATATCCTTGATTTCGTGATGCAGTCCAGGCACTCCAGGCTTCCTGTCTATGATAAGAACCCGGACAGCATAACCGGTATCATCGTCGTTAGGGAGCTTCTGAACAGGCTGAAGAACCAGGAGCTGGACATGAGGGTTAAGGATATGGCGCTGCCTGCGCTCTTTGTCCCGGAAACAAAGAAGATCGATGAGCTGCTCAGAGAGATGCAGAAGAAGATACAGCACCTTGCCATTGTCGTCGATGAATATGGCGTGATCTGCGGCCTTGTGACGATCGAGGACATCCTGGAAGAGATCGTCGGCGAGATATATGACGAATCAGACCTTATCGAGGAGAATGTCATAAAGATTGACAAGAACACTTCCAGGGTCAAGGGCGAGACAAGCATAGAGGAGCTCAACAGGATACTGAAGACAGATATCCCTGTATCAGACGGCTATGACACTATATCTGGCTATGTTCTGAAGCATGCGGGCAGGATACCAAAGGAAGGCGAGGTTTTTGACCTGCCTGAATTCAGGATCCATATAACCAGGGTGGAGAACAACCGGATAGCTGAAGTAAGGCTTGTGAAGAAATAAACTATCATACAGATGTAAGTCAAAAATCGCTATCTTGCAGCAAGCTTGATGTCCCCTTCCTGGATCGTCTTTCTCCCGGAATGAGCAGCGATGCGTACAGCCTGCTCCCCTATCTCTTCAGCGATATTCGTCAGGACGTCAACAAATGCATCGACAGCATCAGCAGAAACCCTTTTTGCGCCCATGTTAACAAGAATCTTGGCAACAGGCGCTTTTGGGATTATACCTGTCTTTCTTGTCATGTTTACCCCCCAACCAATTTAAGATGGGGCAATAAAAATTGCCCCTTTTAGCTTTTGTGCCTCTTTAGCTGTGATGAATCTAATGATATAACTTATTTATATATTTTTCGATTTGTCATACTGCTCCTTGCAGTGCATATGCCATTTGTATTGTAAGCAGTAACTGGGCAATCAGACAAAGATTTATAAATAAACTAATAATATTTCAGTCCTATGGACTCAGAAGACCTTGAGATCGTCCTGAAAACCAGGGTAAGGCCGATTGTCGATGAGGCGACAGAGAGATTTCTGGGGATAAATATAGGCAGGCTGAGCGATGACATCACCTCAAAACTCAACAGGTCGTCCCTGCTTGACATATCTGTAAACACCAGCCTAGGATACAAAGCTGCAAAAAAGCAGTTCAAGAAGGCCTTCCTTACCAAGATACTCCTTCTGAGCCTTGGCAACATATCTGAGGTGGCGAAGATTACAGGCAAGAACAGGAGGAGCATTCATCGCATGATAAACGAGTTCAGCATAAACATAAAGAAGATCAAGAAAGAGCTCATCCGGCCCTACGATATCCGGGTCTCGACCATGAACACGATAATAGAGAATGTCCTCGCTGATTATAAGACTATAATACATCCGGACAAGCTCAGGCAGCTCTACCTAAATGTTTCGACAATATCAGGCGATATCATCAGGGAGATACCGCAGCCCATGATGACATTTAAGGAGGCTGAGACTGTCTTCGACAGAAGATACCTCAAAAGCGCACTTGCTGAGAACGATTACAATGTATCAAAGACCGCAAGGAAGATAGAGCTGCGCTATGAGACCCTCTATAGAAAGCTGAGAAGGATAGGCCTATTATGACTTTTTTGTCCCTGTATTGTATTGCAAAGAATGAATTTCTTTTTAAATGCATAAGACTATCTACGGCAACATTGATTCAGGTGTCATAATATGTACAATACCAATACCAGTGGCTATGATGTTTTTGCTTATCACCCTGTCAAGAATCTCTACAGGCACCATATGACTAAGCAGCCTGCCTATTATCATAGCCGTGGCCTGGAGCAGGCGCAGCTGTACAGGCCCAGCACAGTAAACATGTACCGCCTGCCTGGGATCGAAAAATGATGTATTCTGCATACAGCGGTGCGTGCTGTTATGAGATGCACAGATACGTTCCCGGAAAAGGGAGCTGTCCAATGGCATATTCAGCAGGGAAGCATCCTGATTCTATCGATGAGCTAATCGCCCAGAACCCGGTGCAGGTTGAGTTATATCCTGTTTCTTATCATAAACCTCAGGCAGGACAATACCACCATGATGATTATTATGCAGTGCATAGAAGATCATATGATGTTGCTGCACCTTTCCTGGAGAATGGGATAAGGCCGTTGACAAGGTTTGTCAGCGCCGCATGGCAGATAAAAGATTATATATTAAGCACGTTTGAGCATCTTATGGGGAGGCCGTTTCCTGATGATGTTGTTGTGGAAGTATGCGGGATTGAAAGGATGAAAAGGGTCCATGAGGAACTGGGCGGGCAGTGGCATGACGGCATAATGGGCTTTGCAGCCAGAAGGGGTCATGGCGCAAGCCACGTGTTTGTGCTGCAGGACAGCCTTGACAGGACCATGCTCGTCGTGGGCCATGAGCTTGGCCATGTCCTGGGGGCAAGGCTCGAGCGTAGGCTGGACGAGGAAGCAAAGGCATTCGCGTTCGAGTTTGCATGGGCAAGGACGATAAAAGAGCATAATGTCGCAGACCTCAGGGACTCGATCAGGCTTGATATGGCTCCTGCAGGAAACGGGCTGCATGATACTGCATTTAGTTTCGTCAGAAAAAATCTCAGCCAGGGCCAGGATGCTCTTGAGGTCTTTTTCGGTCTATTGGACAGGTCGCTGAGCGTCACTTAGTGTATAACACGAACTTCTCCCCGTTAATGATGTGGTTTTCTTTTTTCCTCAGATGCTGCGGATGGAACTCCCATCCATGGACAATCAGTTGGCCGTTCAGCTCTTTTAGCAGCTTGGACTCAAACTCATCCCTGAAGAAGGGCTTGTCAGGGTTTGTGAAGATAATGTTATACCTGGACAGGTCATGGTCCATGAAGTTGTCATGAAGCAGCCTTGTTTTCCTGAAATGCGGCAGATCCAGCCTTCTCTTTATGAATATGGAAGTGTTTGAGAGCCACTGGTCATACTCGATGCCATGCGCTTCGATGCCGAAGATAGATGCCAATAGCACCACCCTGCCGTCTCCTGAGCCGATGTCGATGAAGTTTTTGTACTGGCCCAGATTGATCCTCTTGAAGAGCTCATAGAGCTCAGGCAGCGGGGTGACGCCCCAGTATCCTATCTTTGTATCCATAGCAGGAAGCCTTCCGTTCTCAAGGAGAAATCTCTGGAAATTATCATACTTTTCCTTTATCTTATTGAAATATTCGTCTTTCATCCTTTTTTTAAATATGGGGAGTTTTATCAGCAATGCCTGCAAAATGATTTACAGTTCAGGATAATATATATACTTTTCTATTTGTCAGCGCAGAATTATTTATCCTATTGTCTTTGTATTGAATCCATAGTATTTATCAGTAGGCGTTGTTGATAATCTCAACACAAAGCTCAATCCATTTATATTTACCAAATTCCTCGTGGTGTTTCTCTTTTATTATCGCAGGGTGATCTGCCAGACTTTCTTTTTCAGGGTCATTAATGTCTATAAATTCAGATTCGTCTTTTACATAGAACCGGATGCAACCCAAGGGCATAAAAAGATCTAGTGATTCACAGACCACACCCTTGTCTGAATTTTCCTTTGCATATAAGTATCCCCTTTTTATTTCAGATGCCTGCTCTCGAAGCATCTCCTCAGCTTCATGATCACATGCATCTTGATATCGGTCTGGCTCAATCATATATTCGAAAACCTCAATTATTGGCTTATGCAGCATAACTGAATCAATTACACTTAGGAAAGGGATATAATTCCAATGCTTCTCTCCTATCAGATCCTCCAGAGATAATATATATTCTTCCATATGTATTATGTGTGCACATAATATTATACTAACATATTCTGGAAATTTTTCTATAATTTTGAAATAATCATATTGTTTATGGATATTTTTTATTTTTTTAAGAGATAACCTGTAATTTTCTGGTGAAATTGAAAGTTTTTTTTAGAAAATCTACTCCATCGGCACCTGGGACCAGAGCTGCCAGTCATTTGAAGGAGAGTATGCGCCGAATATGAAATACGGGTTCTGGGTCGCGCCGAAATAGCTGTGCTGGATATCACCCCAGCGCTGGGGCGCTCCGATGGCATAGCCCGCCCCTTTTATGGGCGTGCCCAGCCCGCGCAATGTCTCTGTAAGGATTCTTCCCTGGCCGAACATCCCCTCCTCGCCGTGCGCCTCGGATATCATGGATCCTGTATAACCTTTGCTTTTCAGGTATTCGAGCGCTTTTCTTACGGGAAGGTTGCCCTGCCCTACCGGCAGATGCTGGTGCCCGGCGCCGAATGCGTCGACCACATGTATATGGCCGAGAATATCCTTATCCTCAAGCTTTTTTATCTGCTCCATGTACCACTTGTCAAACCGCTCTTTGCGTTGCTCCTTGGATTCGCCCTCAAGCGGCTGAAAATGCTTCCACCACATGCCGAGATGCTGGGTATCCAGTGTCGCTCTTATATGCCTTCTTGCCTTTTCTTCAGCCTGTGCCTTGCTGAGGCCCGGCATGTAGTTGGGGTTGGGAATCATTATCAGGTTGCCTTCCCTGTCCCTTCTCTGGTGGGGATCAGGGATCATCCTGCTCGTAAGCTCATTTGCCATCGCCTTTCTTGCATCTGTCACCAGCTCAATAAGCTCCTCAGGATGCGAGCCGTATCCCATCTCAGGGAAGATGTTCTCAGGAGCGATGAAAAGGTCCTTCTTGGAATGGGGGTTGTTCTCTGAGCGTTCCATCGCGTATATGCCTGCCTCTGCATAGCTCCTTGCAGACTGCTCCTTTGCATACTGGCTTACAGGGACGACGTGCTGCATGGTCTCGATGGTCTCTTCTGCCTGGGCATCTGCTGCAGCCGACGACTCATGTGTATGCCTTAAAGACATCTCGCTCTCAGTTATGGCCTGCTTTAGCCATTCAGAGGGCAGCTTGCTCTTGTCAGGTACATACCTGGTCCCTGCCTGGCTCCACTGGGTCTTCATACGTTCAAAGAGCTTCCACTGCTCATCTTTCGGGGTCTTGTCCTCGATCGATTTGTAGAATTCGTACGCTTTTTTCAGGTCCTCATAATTTTCCTTTTCCCTCTCATATCTCTGGCCGTGGTAGAGCGAGTAACCCCTTGACTGGAGGACCCTTGTCTCCATCTGTGACCTGAAGAAGAGCTCTTCCGGTGTCCAGTCGGTCCCGTCCGGCTTTCTGTTGTACATGTTCCAGTTCCTGGACCTTTCCACAAAATCATCCCATGACATCCTGACAGTCTTGAAGCGCTTCTTGTCAGTGTCCCAGACAGGCTGCCTGAACATGAGGTTGTCAGGATCGCTCTCATCGATGAACTCGTTGTTCTCATTGACCCATCTTTCCCTTCC
>CAZPXC010000015.1:0-8049 GCA_964590935.1 uncultured Methanosarcinales archaeon | reverse complement strand
CTTCCCTGCTCAGGGTCATACCTTGTCCGAAACATGGGCTCTCTTACGATCATGCTCTTCCTTACCTCTGTGATGAGCTTGCCTGTCCTGTCATCTACCATGTAGAGAACAGCCCTTCCCGGCTCTTCCTGGTAATTCATGAACTTGTAGGTGCCGTCAGGGTTCTTGGCCCATGGCTGGTCAGACATGTCGCGCTGGAACTCGCCTGTGTGGACGACAACAGCACCGCCGTTCACATCGCCTGCAAAATCGATGGCCTTTTTTACCTCTTCGATGCCCATCTTGCGGTGCTCGTCCGAGAACCCTCTCTCCTGGGGATTATAGCCGGATAGGTTGCCTACCTGCACAGGGCTGTGAACGCTGACCACTTCTGCCTCGTTCGCCTTGAATATCTCCCTTATCGCCTGGCGTGCATCTTTTCCATATGCCTCAGCGCCGACAGGCTCCTGGCCCCCGCCCATGCCTGATGCAAGCTCAATCTTGCCTGCGCCTGACCTTATGGCATTCTGTGATGTGGTGATGAATGTCCCGAACCTTGAACCTTCGGTGACAGACTGGCCAATCTCCTTTATCCCGATAGAGCGCTCGATGTCAGCCTGGTTGGAGTTGGACTGCTCAAATCCTCCCAGGTATCCGGAAGGGTTGGCATAATAGTTCCTGTCCATAGGATTCTGTGCTGTGACAAACTGCATGGTTACAGAAATAGCTATACTAATATATAAATATTATGGTCTGTATTCAAGGTTTGCCCTGTATTCGCCGAACAGCTCTTCCATGATGCGCCTGGAGCCCTCAGCTATCTTTTTCATCCTCTGGTCCTGGGAATTGTACTGGGCAAGCTCTCCCAGCCTGTCGTTTATCTCCCTGGCCCTTGAGATCATCTGGTATGGATTGTCCGCATGTGCAACCTCTGCCAGCTCGCTGTACAGGTTTACAGCATACTCGACATTCTGTTCTTCCTCTGCCTCAGGATGTCTGTGCTCCTCATTGGCGATCTGCTCCTCCAGCTCTGATTCCTCGAATACAGATTCCCTTCTAGGTTCTGGCTCAGGAGGCTCCTCTTCTTCTTCGCTTACCCTGAGCTCCTCTATGCTCTCCCTTATAAGCCGCTCTGCCTCGTCAAGGTCCTTCTTGCGCTCATCTTCAAGCCTTCGCAGATGCTTTATCCTCTCCTCAGGAGACAGCCTCTTAAGCTTGTCCTTGTCCAGCTCTTCCATAAGAAAACCTCTGTGCCGCCTTTACCAGGCAAGCATACCTTCCATCTTTTTATAATTTTTGTATGTCTGCCAGATGGAATTTTTCGAGGATAATTCGGCGATCTTAACCTCCTTCGCAAACTGCGTCTTGCTCATGTTGTCCTTTTTCTTAGTCTTGAACGCACCAAAGAGTTCCCCAAAGCCTCTTCCGACAGATGTCAGTGGGTCAACAGCTTTTTTGACCTTGTCTGCCGCCCCTTGTTTCTTAAGCTCTTTTGAGAAGTCGACCTTCTCACCAGCCTCCCTTAAGTAGGATTCAAGCTCACCACCAAGAGCCTCCATCGCTGCCTTTACAGATGAGTCGATGGAACCAAGGAGCTCCATGTCCTCAATCTCGTTCATCCTGATATATCTGTCGATATCCTCCTGTGTCCAGGCGTATGCCCTGAATGTTATGTCGCAAAGGCCGACATGCAGGGGACCCCGCTGGTATTCCTGCATATAGTTCATCTGGGGCTTTGTCCTGTAATCGAAATGCCCGACTATGACAGAATAGACCTTCTTGTTGTAGTATATCTCCTTGGACCTTTCCCTGAGTCCGGGCAGCCTCTTGGCCAGAAACTCAAGCTCGACAAGCGATCCCTCGAACGCGGTTATAAGGTTTGGCGAGTTTGTCCTGTCCTGGAGCGACATCCTCCTTATGTTGCGCAAATAGGGCTTGACCCAGCTCATGTACATCTTTATGACGTCAAAATGCTGGCGGAGGTATTTTAGTGTAAATGTGTGCCTGTTCTGGATCTCCTTGTATGTAGATATCTTCCATTCTGCAAACTGCCGGAGCTTCCTTTTCAGCACCTCTTTGACCTTCCTGTTGAACTCAAGCTTGTCCACATCCTCGTCCACGTTTTCAACGTTTATCGGATGTATCGAGAAGAAAAGGTCAGGAAGCGTCGTGAACTGCAGCTCGCGCGCCATACCATATACTGATGCAGGGTTCTTAGTTCCCTGCTCTACCATGTCTATCCATATCCCCTTTAATGTTATCTCGGCGCTCTCACGGCTCTTGCTGTCAGGATTGAACGAATCCTCGTAATAGCCCAGCCTCTCCTTGAGTATCCTTATCTCCCTTACAAGCTGGAAGAGCTCCTTTACCATCTTGCCTATCGTCGCGAGAAACATCGAGACCTTCTCCTGCTGCAGCCCGATCCTCTGCTGGGCAGTCCCGAAAAAGGATGACTGCTCGGACGCAGCGAACAGGTCCGTCACCTTATCCACATGCGGATGGGCCTGGGCGACCTTTATATGCTCAAGGAGCCAGAAATATATCTCTTCGATAGACCTTTGTGGGGTCTCGTAGACAATCCTGTACCTGTGTACAGCTTTTGGAAAACCAGTTTTGCCGAAGATCTGGTTGCCTGCATTGTCCCGCGCAATCTCGATATATTCTTCCTTGAAACCGTTCTCCTTCAACAGTTCGCTGCTGACCATGACTGTTATTATCATATTACTCATTTATAACTTTTTTGGTACAGAAATTACTATGATTATCCGGAAATACCTTGGCTGGATTTTTTCTTCAAGTGCGGGATGCCAGCCCGGAGGGCTGTTCAATCAAAATTTGTCAATCGAAAACTGACTGCGTCAGTTTTCTCAGACCATAATTATCCCCACCTGATAAAAAACGGCGGAATAATTATATTTAATGGCGCAAGGTCGCAGGTGCCCTCAATGCCGTGTTTAAGCCGAACCAGCCGCCATGTAACCATAAAAATCTATTAGATTTTTAGGGTACCAAAAATGTTTCATTTTTGAGTATGAAAAAATTTCTCCTGCACATTTAAGAAAAACCCAATATTATGATACTTAAGGCCGTTACTTAACAAAATAGTAACATTTTTAAATAATCCATAAATCCAGTGCAGGGAATGACATGTCTGGAACAGATGCAGGGCATGCAGAAAAAAGCCGGTCATCATAACGTATATGACAGGGCATTATTGTTTGACGTTTGACAAGGTAAGAGAAGATGAGATGGGTATTGCAGGCAGATAAGTCAGAGCTTATCGACAAAGCAGCTGAAGAGCTCAAGAAAGTAAAGGAGATCACGCCCCCCTCCTGGGCAGATTTTGTAAAGACAGGCGTCCAGAAAGAGAGGCCGCCATTCAACAGGGACTGGTGGTATAAACGCACGGCATCTGTGCTCGTCGCTATCATGCAGCTTGGCCCTGTCGGCGTGTCAAAGCTCAGGAGCAAGTATGGAGGGAAGAAGCGCCGGGGTCATATGCCCCCTGAGTTCAGGAAAGGCTCAGGCAACATAATAAGGAAGGTACTGCAGCAGCTTGAAAGCGCAGGTCTTGCCAGGCAGCATGAGAAAGGCGTCCACAAGGGCAGGGTACTTACCCCCAAGGGAAATTCCTTTTTGAATGCTGTTGCTAAGTCATTGAAACCTGCACCGAAAAAGGCTGTGAAGAAGAAGGCTGATAAACCTGACGGGAAGCCACAAGCTAAGCCTGCTACAAAACAGGATAAGCCTGCTGAAAAACAGGAAAAAAATGGAAAACCCGCCAAATCCGGATGAACTTTCCCAGGATTATTTAGACAATATGAGGGAGCAGCAGCAAATGAGACAGCAGCTCCAGCAGCTTGAGAATGCGATAAGGCAGAGGATGACCAAAGAGGCGTTTGAGAGGTATGGCAACATAAAATCCGCCAACCCGCAATTTGCTGTCCAGATCCTGCTGGTTTTATCGCAGTACATCGAGAAGACGAAGCGGGAAAGGATTGATGATCAGGAGTTCAAACAGCTGCTTAAGCAGATGGCTCCTGACAGGAAGAACATAAGCATCAAGAGGAAATAAATGGCAAGATTCATTCATCTGAGCAGGAAACTGAGGCTGGCTAAGAAACTGAGGCAGGCACGCTGGGCCCCGTTCTGGACAGTCCCGAAAATATACGGCGCGACAAGAAGGGTCCATCCGGGCAGGCATACTGTCGTCAAGAGGAGCTGGCGCAGGACCAAGACTAAGGCATGATGGTGATATTTTAGAATGGCAAAAAAAGAAGACAAGCCCAAAGTGGTTCTTGAGAGGGTCTATAATGTTCCGTTGAGAAAAGAGTTCCAGAAGGTCCCTAAATACAAGAGGGCGAAAAAGGCTGTGACTGCTCTGAGGAAATACCTGAAGAGGCATATGAAGTCTGACAGCATAAAGATTGGCAAGCACGTCAATGAGCAGATATGGCAGAGGGGCATAAGGAACCCGCCGCATCATGTTAAGATAAATGTGGTGAAGGATGACAAGGGGACAGTGATAGCCGAGCTTGTGGGCAAGCCGATATTTGATGAGCCGCCGAAAGAGGAGAAAGCCGGCAAGGGGAAGAAAAAGAAGCCTGAGGAAGAGAAAAAAGAAAAAAAGAAGGAAGCAGAAGAGAAAAAGCCGGAGAAGCCAAAAGACGATGAAAAAAAGAAGGAAGAGCTGGCTGCCAAAGATAAGGACGAGAAAAAAAGCGAAGCCAAGACAGCTGACGACAAGAAAGATGCAGACAAGAAAAGTGAAGTGAAAGCAGAGCCCAAAGACAAAAAGCCCGGCGCATAGAAGACAAAACAGCAAACTATATAAATACTGATTCCTGTACCCTTTTCTACATGGCCAAAAAACTTGTAATGGTCGTTGATGATGAAAAGCATATAGTCGATCTCATCAAGCTGACTCTGGGGGATGAGTATGATTATCTTGATGCCTTCAGCGGGCAGGAAGCTCTGCTAAAGGTAAAGCAGAAGAAGCCCGATCTTATACTTCTTGACATAATGATGCCTGGCATGGACGGCTATGAGGTGGCTCAGAAGCTCAAGGCAGACCCTGACACAAAGGATATCGTGCTCGCGATGGTCTCTGCTAAGAAAGAGGACCATGATATCCTCGAGGGCATCGATGTCGGCGCAATAGCGTTCATAACCAAGCCCTTCAACCCGTACGACCTCCAGGAAAAGGTAAAGGAGCTGCTGGAGCTGGCAGATTAGACATTTAGTACCACTCCACAATAGAAATTCTTTTATATCCTGATGAATTACCATCTGTAAAACATGGCGGGGTGTGACAATGAAAAGAATGCTATTGCTCTTGTTTATCATTTTGTTCATGGCAGGATGCGCAGAGCATCCTGAGACAGCAACACAACAAGCAGCGCCCAAACTTCCGGTAATAAACACCTATGTCGTCTCAACACCTGCAGAGGAAGTTGAGGTAAAGACTGCTCCTGTGATAAAGGAGATCACGGTAAGGCTGGTGGACAACGGATTCAGCCCTGAGACAATAAGGGTAAATAAGGGCGACAGGGTCGGCCTTTACATCACGGATACACAGAGTGTCGATGTATCGACATTCGGCATATCAGGCTATCCTGTCGAGGACTTTGTCCATACAGGCAACACCATATACATAGAGTTTGTTGCAGACAGGCAAGGGAGCTTCGAGTTCGGCGATGAGCGGACAACGACGAGAAAAGGCGTACTGTATGTTGTCTAGAACTCGGATATAGTGATGCATCACATGAAATCGGCCAGGCCCCTCTGCTGCGGTCTGGTATTGGCAGGAGCCTGTTTTTTTTCTTGAATTTTCTCTTCAGTTTTTTTATCGCTAAGTACAGGCTCGCCGTAAACACCATCATAGCCCGGCGTGACCTTGATCTTGCCCTCCCTGTTTCTTATGATGGCATCTGCAATTTCCCTGCTGGTATGCTCCAGCAGCTTTTCATACGGCACATTGAGCATGATGTCGTATTCGCTTTTCCCTGCCTTGAGTATGTTGTAGTATTCCTTCCACACGCCCTGGGTCGCCATCCCCTTGCCCATGATATGTGAAAGGATCTCGTGCAACGGAATTATGGTCCTGAACGGGACAGATTTTTCAGGCCTGTAGCCCTCATTCCTGTCTGCAAGGTCCTCCACGCGATGCAGCACGCCTATCGTAAGCGGCTTTTTGCATACAGGGCAGATATTGTTGTATCTCTTGGCCTCCCCTGGCTCCATCGATATGTTACAGTTCCTGTGGCCGTCGATATGGTATTTGCCGTAGCTCGGGTTGACCTCGATCGTCTCCACGATGCCCTTTTTTGTATGCAAAGCCTCGATAAGCGCGTCATACGTCAGCTCGATATCGAATATCGTGGCCTCCCTGCCGATGCGCCAGGGCCAGTAGCTGTGCAGGTCTGAGAAGCTGACTATTGCCATGCTGTCGAGCTGGCTGAGCCGCCAGTTCATCTCAGGGTCTGAGGAGAGCCCGGTCTCGATGGCATGGATATGCTTAGTTTGGTCCTGGAAGCATTCCTTTATGCTGTCAAAGCCGGAATTTGAGCCAAACATGGAAAACCATGGTGTCCATATATGCGCCGGGATAACCTCTATCCTCGGATTGATATCTTTGAGCATCTTAACGAATTCAGGGCACGGGATCTTGAATATCGGCCTGCCGTCGTAGTCGACCCTTCCCCTTTTCAACAATGCCTCGGTTATTTTCGACACTGTGTCAAAATCCGGCGCAAGGACGACATTATGTACCTTTCTCCCTTTGCCGTTCTGGGTATAGATGAGTGATATCTCAGTCTGCAGTATGAACAGGAACCCAGACTTTGTCTTAAGAACGCCAGTACCATCTTCTGATAGGTTTGCTTTAAGCTCTTTTATCCATTCCGGATGCGTAAAGTCCCCTGTACCCAGAAGGTCGACCCCCTTTATCCTTGCATATTTCTCAAGGTTCTTTATGTCCAGGTCCTTGCTGCACCCCCTTGAGTATTTGCTATGTATGTGCAGGTCAGCTATTATTTTCATGCAACGGGAAAAACCTGCTATTATATTTAAATATAATTATTCCACTTTTCTGAGACAGGTGATCCTACCTAGTGGAATAATTATGGTCTGAGAAAACCGACCGAGCCACGAAGTGGCGAGCAAGCCCCTAGTCTATGATTGGGAGTGGTCGGTTTTATTTGACAATCGGAGATTTTTAATACGCTCAAGAATCTTTGATTCTTGGTATGTGACTGGTGGTGTCGGTTTTCGATTGACATTTTGTTTATGGGTAATTGATGTTGATTCCTCACATCTTTGGTGTTTTTTACTGTTTTTACAACTTTAGTAAAGTAACAAAAACAGAACATTTATAGATGTTGGCTCTTTTTCTGGTAAATATGGCAGTTTTTGGCGCATTTGGAAAGAGGATGAGATCGTCTCTGGATAGGTTGATCAATCCGCCAAGCATTCCCGGAAGGAGGGAAGCCCTGTCTAAGATAGTTGTAACGATAGCCGGCACCTCATCTGTCCCTTTTATTCTCGGCAGCCTGTCCGCTTGTGCCACAATAGGCTTTGGAAAGACGTCTCCAAATTCCAGCCAGATCAACGGGATGTCATATGTTCCTGAAGATAAGGCAAAGCAGATCGTCGAATTGTATCACAGCGACCCGGAAAAATACTCTGACAGGGTCGTCCCTGCACTGTTCTCCCTGTTTGACAAAAACAGCAAGACCGGTTTTTCAGAGCTTGCTTTCCAGCTGGGACAGCTGCCTGAGATACAGGATGGTATATCAGCACACGAGATCAGGGCACTGGATGAACTGGTCGGGCTATACCAGCAGATGCCTGATAAGTTTGAGGATGTTTTCAGGCAGATGGATAAGATAGGCATCAAGAGCGTCAGGAAGTACAATTCACCACTGCAGGCGCTGTTCTGGCTTGCTGAGGACGGAAAACTGGATGAGGATATTATTAAGGATTATTCGCTTGACAAGCTTCTTTATAAGGCCTGGAGAGATGAAGATGCCTGGAAGACCATGTTTACAGAAGAAGAGAAGCAGGAGATTA
>CAZPXC010000014.1:16540-32062 GCA_964590935.1 uncultured Methanosarcinales archaeon | reverse complement strand
AGGGCATTTTCCGAAGGAAAATGACCGTCGAAGCCATGGCTGGCTGGATTTTTTCTGAAGATTAGGCAAAACACCAAATATTAAGAAAATTTTATATATGTACTCATCAAGAAAAAAGAGATATGCCGAAAGTCAATGTCCCGAGCGGTGGAAAATTCATTAAAAAGCTCTTTTTTGCCATCCTTATCCTTATCATACTGGTGCTGATAGGAACCGCATTCCTTAACCCGGGACAGGGCTATGATTATTCCTTTGAGAAGACCATGGAGATCATAGCACATGTGCAGGTTGACGGCACTAACAACAGCCTTCTTTTTATCTCATTGTCCCTTATAGGGTATGCCACCCAGATATATATTCTCTATCTTATACTGGAATTTGTGCTCGAAGGCAAATTCAGGAACATTTTCACGGAGGTGAAGACCTTGAACACGATTAAGAGGATGAAGAACCATTACATTGTCTGCGGCGGAGGCCGGGTAGGCCAGCATGTGGCAGACGAGCTCATCCGGAACAAGAAGCCCTATGTTATACTTGAGGCGCATGAGCTTACATACAAGAAGCTCAAGAAAAAGCATTACAACATCCTTAATGCCGACACCCTGGATGAGAAAGAGCTGGAAAAGGCAAACATCGCCAACGCAGCCTGGCTTATCGCATGTCTTGGAGACGACGGCGACAATATCCTCCTGACACTGACTGCCAAAGAGCTGAACAGCAGCCTCAGGATCGCGGCCAGGGCAAACAACGAGAGCATCGTCAACAAGCTAAGGCATGCAGGGGCTGAGCATGTCGTACTGCCGGAGATCCTCGGCGGGATAAGGCTTGCCGAAGCCGCAATACCGGGATATAATGAGAAAGGGATGGGCACTTCTGCCGGCAATTATCCTTTGCGCGAGCCACAGGGTAATGTTCTGGGATAATTCCCTAACTGTTTATTTTTTCGATAACCACATTCTTGGTCACTGACTGGGTATAGCCATAGTCAAGCTTGACATGCGCAGAGGTCGTATAAGCAGGAGTATCCCTCGATATCTTGTCTGATTTCAGCGTGCATCTCACTGTGCCGGCGCCTTTTATCAGCCTGACCGGGTTGGGAGTACACTCGATATTGCTGTTTTCATCGCCGTACTTATAGTAATACTTGTCATTGCTGAACCCGAATTCTGAGACAGTGACCCTGTTCCAGTCCCCACTTTCAAGCTTTGATGCTGAGCATGCCTGCCTGAGCTTGTCCCTGCTGATGACCTCCCCCTTCCCCTTGTTCTCTACAGAGATGATGAACTGTGGTGCGGTCACATCATCATCAGGCAGCATGTTGGTCTGGATCTTGGTGATCGCGATGGGTGCGCCCTGGTCAGTGAGGCTGATGTCCTCGATCGTGCATGCCTTGTCTATCTCTTTTGTCGTAGTCACGTCCGGGTCGATGCAGACATCCTGCACAAGCTCTGTCGTGTAGCCGTAGCAAGCGGTCAGTATTACAGGGGACGTATGCTGCACGCTTAGAAGGTCGAGCTTCTTGGCCCTGGCAGTGAACTTTACAAGCTTGAAGGTGCCCTCGGGATTTGAGACAGACTTGCCTCCGAACTCTCCGGCAGGGTCGATATCATTTACGAGGTCCCTTGTAAGGTCGCTGCTGACCAGCTGCAACTGCGACTCTGCTGAGCTTATGTCAGTCTCGAGCTTTGCCAGCTCCTGGTCGATCTCCTTTATTCGTGCGGCATCTTCCGGTTTCTGGCTGTTTTTAAGCTTGTCTTTCTCGACGAGCTTCGCTGTCCTCTGGTCTCTCAGGTCCTGGAGCGCCGATTTTGCCCCTGAATCAACAGCGCTGGTATCAGCGCACTCGTCCCCGTCCAGGATGCACATGTAAGAATTCTCGACGATGGCTGTAACATATCCTTCGTCTATGTTGCTCGCGCCCTTGTTCCAGACATCGCTCGCAATCTCGAACTTGGCATTCTCAAACACCTTCTCGGGGGGTGCGTTCTGCATAAGGTCAAAGACCAGCCCATCAGTGCCCTTCCTGAAATCCTTGTCAGTTATAGGGTAATCAGGGCCGGTCTTGGGCTTGCAGCTTGCTATAAGGAGGGCCACAATGACTATTATCATTATTTTTCGTATCATTTTAATCTGGGACGCAAGCATCTGTCGGGTTTGTCGGGGTTGTGCTTATTTCCCTGCACAGGCCCAGGTTTTCGCACACACGGCAATCATCTATACTGCACTGATAGCAGTCCTGGCAGCATGACGGCTCTGCAGGGGGCGTTTCGAGCGGGCTTTCAGATGCCGTGGACGATTGGCTGCTTGTGCTGCTTGTACCACTTGTGCTGCCTGTCTGCGATGAGGCGGACTGTTTCACGCTGCAGATGAAACTTGTATGGTAGACATCCACTGCTTCAGTATCGCAGTTCTTGCAGGAATTGCAGTAAAGCTGCTTTTCTGAGAGCTTGTTGCATGTTGTGCAGTCCCCGCAACAGTCGTGGTTATAGTTCGGGTCGAACTGGACCTGCACAGCCGCCTTGTCCGAAGCACCGGTGCCGGTGACTGAATCCAGCAGGCTGTTATCACTATCGAACGTTTCCTGGTTCACGACCTTGAGCATGAAAAAGTTATCTTCCTGGCAGGTGCCTGTCTGCCTGTCAGTGTAGCTTGACCACGGCACTGTGCAGAACGCGTTGCTGTTATGGTCATACAGGGTGATCTCGTCATCATGATACCATGCAGAGAGCCAGCCTTCAAACACTGTCGAGTCGTCCATCACCTGGTCGCTCCCGCTCATCTTTCTCTTGTCTTTTATGAGCGTAACAGTGGCAGAGCTTGCCTGTTTCATATAGGAGTAGTCCAGCTTGCTCTTGTCGCTGCTCAGCTCGACCTTCATCATGGGGAAAGCCCGAAGCTGCTGCTCCTGGCCTGCTATGAGCGTGACATAGGCCAGCATAGACTTATATTCAGCGTTGTTTGCCCCATAATACACCTGGACATAATAATCATCCCCATTTTTATTTACTTTGATAGTGTATGGTGTTCCTTCAACATCCTGCTTGACAGTGCCTGTTTCATTAGGGAGTGCCAAAGTGAGAGTTCCGCTCTGGGCGATATCTTGCGCCGGTGTCGGCTCTTTGATCACAGACTTGTCCATGAGGTCCATCTCCATGCAGGTATCATATCTCTGCATCACATAGGGAACATATACCTCTCTTGTCGTGTCCTGGTTGTTATAGGTGCACTTGTTATCATTGTTGTTTCTGCTAAAAGGGCATGCCCAGTTAAGCTTGCCGTCGCAGTCGGTCGTCGGCAGGAGCGCTTTTTCTCCGCAGTTATACGCTGCGGCATAGTTTTCTGGTTTGCTCTCGGTCTTCCCGGTGTTCTCGATCTGCTTAAGATAATATGCTGCGGTCATTATGTTGCAGTCTATCGTGTGAAGGTCGCAGGTGTCAAGCTTGAATGCATCCCAGACAGATTTGGCTGTGGTATCCTGGATCTGCATCAGGAACCTGGATTTCCCGCCGTCAGCATCCTTCACATTGACGTCTCCGTTGGACTCTCTTGCCATTATCGCCATCAGCATGCATGCGCATTTCTTGCTGTCTCCCAGGATCTGGCTGCTGGAGCCGTCTGTGCACCATTTCTTGATGCTGTAGGGATCTTTGGCGTAATATTCTCCGTATATATAGCTTACCTGGTTTGCAACATCTGTGCTGCTCGGCGGCCGCGGCCTGTTATACTTGCTCACACCCTCAGGAGGCTCCTTGAGGTTCACGTTGACAGATTCCTCGATCTCATAGATGTATCTTGCCTTAACCCTGAAATATTGTGTGGAGATGGGCACGTTCCCGAGTATGTCCTCAGGCCTGTCAAGCTTCACCCTGCAGCTTAGGGTCTTGTACTGCCTTGAACTCACATCTTGGCCAAAATTGGAATAAGAGAGCCTGTTATCATCGTTGATCGTGAGATTGTACACCTTGTAGCCTTCGAGTTCCTGCTTGCAGTAATTCTCCATGCATGATGTTACCGCTTCCTGCTCTTCAGCAGTTCCTATAACCTTGCCGTTCTGGTCTATGTCGCTCTCTTTGTCAAGCCCTGCCTGGGTGACGCAGTCCATGAGCTGCTTGCTCCTGTATGCCTCGTAGTTTGCCACGCAGCTCTTCTCATAATTGTCAATCTCCTTAAATTCAGGGCAAAAGCCGGTATCAAGGGACATCGTGTCCGGGACCATGACCAAGAGTTCCTTAAGCTCCTTGATCTTTCCCTCCCATGCATCGTTGCTCATGATGGTGATCCCTAGCCTTGGGTTCGTCGGGTCAAGGCTGCTTATTCCTATGGGCTGCTGCTCTCCTGAACTCATGCCGATCTTGACAGGACCGTTCGTATACCTGGCGACCGGCTCCTTGTCCTCGATGCCATATTCGTCCAGCGGATCCAAACCTTGTCTCTGCATCGACCTCAGCGTATCCTGATTCATGAAATAGGCCTTCTGGTAAGCCATGGTCTCAAAATGAAAATCTGCCTGGACCGTCACCTTGTTTGAGCCCTCGTTCATCGTTCCCGCTGCGCTGTTCGGGAACCGGCAGTCTATATCAAGGCTCTCCTCATCATAGATGGTCGGCAGCTCGCCTGAATAAGGGTATGTCTCTCCCCTGTGGTCTGCAGGGAACGAGCCGTCTTCGTTCTTCTTGCCGTGATAGCAGCTGACATTGATGCTCAGGCCGTCTTCAAGCGTCTTCGCCTCCAAAAGAGCCCAGACGGTGACCGTATCTCCTACATAAAACTCCGGGTCAGAGGGTTTCAGGTTCTTGAGGAATACTCCTAAGGTTTCATACTGGTTTTCATCAACAGTCCCTGTATACATATCACCTGTCGCATAGTTCATCCGGTTGATGAAATACTGCTTCCCTTGTTTAACCACCTGGCCGAAATGCGTAAACACATCCTTCCACCACTCGTACTGGTGGCTTATCAGTTTTCCTGCAGCGCCTGTCTGCTGCGGGGTTATGTATGTCGAAATGTCCTCAAAGCTCAGGGTGGTCGCGATGGTCGATATCAATATCGCGACGATGTACATTATGACCAGTATCCGCACCCATTTTGAGATAAAGGTCCTCCCTCCTGACTTGATGACAAGGAAATAAAACCATGGGGCTGTCACCTGGGGATTGGCAACATAATAATATACGAACTTGTTTGTTATCAGGAAATTTACCTGGTATATGAGATGCGGGAGCACTACCTCTGCAAAGCCGATCATCACCATAACTATCAGTGTCTCCCTGTTTTTCTGTTCCTCATCAAGCACAAGGAACCAGATGGCAAACATAAGAACAACATCCACTGCCAGCCTCATCTGCAGGCTGCCAAACCAGGTTGTCGCAGTAAAATAAAGGGCTGCAGTGATGAAAAGAAACAGATCGTACATATGGTTATCTCTGATGTTTGCATATGCGCCCGGCAGCGCCCTGGCTACGCCTTTCCCGGCCTTGGCTGCGCCTTTCCCGGCCATGTAAAGCCCGGCTGCCCCGACTGTTGCACCTCCGGCCAGGGCATAGTTCCTGTAGAGCCTGTTCCTACGCTGCCTGTACTGCTGTTGCAAGGTCTCTCTTTCCTGCTCAGTGGCTGCCTGCTCCATCTCGCCCTGCAGCCGGCCCATCTCGTCCTTGTGGCTCTGGAAGTGCTTCTGGTGGATATCCTTTGCCTTGCCAACAATCCTGCCAGTTACCTTATCCTTGAACCATCCCATGAATCATTCCTTCTTTTTTGCATACTTCAGACTATTAGTACTTGCACTGAAACTACTGTTATTTAATATTTTCTTTTTGGGTGCATTATAGGGTTTGTGATTATTAGATGTTTTTTCTTGTTGGTGCAATAGAAATCTTTTCATCTCATGGCAATGCAATGATTATTTTTTCTTGATAGTGTGAGTAAAATTTTTCCATTCATCGGCGGCTGGTCCGGCCTAAACACGGCACTGTGGGTGCCTGCCGAACCAGCGCCAATGGAATATAATTATCCAACTGTTTTTTATCAGGGGGGATAATTATGGTCTGAGAAAACTGACATAGTCAGTTTTCGATCGACAAATTTCCCATAGAGAAGCCCTTCGGGCTGGTTTGTTGCACTGGAAGGAAAATGTGCAATGACTTAAAAAGAATTCATTTCCATAAATCTCAATGCATAAGCAGAACCAGTGTTATAAAAAGATTGCCCTGGAAAATTATAGTCAACAAAACCCCCGCAAACAGGTAGGGGGAAAAAGCCAGGGTCTTGTAAATCCTCAGATGCTCAAAGCCAAGCTGTTTCTCCAGGGTCTTTAAGGTCTTTACATCCTTGTCAGACAGGCCTTCTGCCACAGGCTCGAAGAGGTATTTCCTTTTCCGCGCTGTCTCCTGGAGATACTCCAGCAGGCTGAAATGCAGGATATGCCTCTTCTTGTATTTCCCGTCCTCAAGGTAGACAGCCTCTGCAGGCACCATGCCCGGGCTCAGCAACTTGATATCGACATGCTTTGTAAGGTAGTCATAGCCCATGTAAAGGATAAAGAACCTTAGCAGGACAAAGCTTGCAAAGACCACAAGCAGGTTCACCCATGACGCGGTTGTCAGGATCGTACGGTCAAATATTATCCTGAGGACCGAGACAACGATCATCAACCACAACAGCCTTCCTTTAAAGGCCTTCTCCATTATGACAAGCAGCAGGAACAGGAAAAATATCGAGAAGAAATAATTGCCGGGAATCCGGGTATACCGGAAGAACATTCCTACTGGCCAGATGAAGCCGAACAGGAAGAGGAACAGGTAAAGAAGCAGCATGGGCTCGACGGATTTTTTCAGGTAAAAAAGCTTCTGTCTGCCGCTTGTCTTAAATAACAGCAGGACAGCGTAGACAAAAAAGAACGGCACAAACGTATTTATCAGGATGTTTGATGATGAGAAATAGGGGACATTCCCGTATGTATAGGCGCTGAGCGGGACCAGCGCGGCGTATGCTGTAAAGAGCTTCGCATCGCCCGCTGTCCAGAGCCCTATCCACCACATGGCAAATCCGATAAACAGTGAGATTATCACAGAGATGGCAAGCTCGACAAAATACGCGATCCTGGGAACCACTCCTGAACTCAGCACTACAAAATATATCACGGCATTGGCAACAGCAGCATATGCCAGTGCAACAAGGATCCATTTGTTCCTTATCTTCCCGGATTTCCTGTCCTCATATGAGGTGATTATGCCAAGAAACAGTATCATGGGCAAAAAGACCAGTATTGTCTTGTCGAACATGCAAATCGTGTATTATCGGTTGCTTTAATAGTTTTTGCAAAATATCTGATATTGAGAAAATTTTATATATTCTGCAGGAGTTTCAACATTAATGAAGCTAGCGTTCATCTACCCGCCGTTCCATGGGATAAAAGACCAGCCGTCTCTGAAAGCGGTTGCCGACAATTACGGTGTGTACCCGCCTATCAACCTCGCCTATGTTGCTGCTGTCGCAAGGCACAACGAATTTGAAGTGCGCCTTGTTGACGCGAACGCAGCCAGGCTCGGCAAAAAAAATGTGCTGGCCATCCTGCGCAGATTCAGCCCTGACGCTGTGCTGTTTACAGCGACAACATACCTCTTCCACCAGACCCTCGGCTGGATACGTTTCCTGAAGGAGCAGATGGACATCAAGGTTATTGTCGGAGGTGTCCATGTTTCACTCTACCCGAAAGAGACCCTTCAGCATGAGGAGATCGACTATATCGTTCTTGGAGACTGCGAAAATACGCTCCCGAAGCTGCTGGACGCGATAAAGCATAACAGGCCGCTGTCAAAGGTCAGGAACATCGGTTACAGGAACAAAGGCAGGGCTGTTGTTACAGGCCCTGGTGAATACTCCAATTTTATCAGAGGGGTGTATCCTGCAAGGGACCAGCTGCCGAATGAGAGATACTACTCCTTCATCTCCCAGAGGAAGAATTTTACCGGTCTGATATCCACAAGAGGCTGCCCTTACCAGTGCAGCTACTGTGAGCAGGGAAGCAAAACTCATTACTGGGCGCGCGATGTTGATGATGTCGTCAACGAGATAAGTGAATGCTATGACAGGCACAGGGTCAGGGAGATAGATTTCTTTGATCCTATATTTTCCCTTGACAGGAAACGGACCTTAAGGTTGTGCAATGAGATAAGAGATATGAAGCTGGACCTCGATTATGCAATCAGGACCAGGGCTGACAGGGTGGATGATGCCATGCTCAGGGCGCTTAGGCTCAGCGGCTGCAAGCGGATATATTACGGCATCGAATCGGCAAGCCCTGTAATCATAAAAAACCTGAACAAGAGCATAAGCCCGGCTGCTATCCAGAGTGCGATAAAAAAAACAAAGAAACATGGCATCGACACGTTCGGGTACTTCATGCTCGGCAGCCCTGGTGAGACAAGAAAGACAATGAAGGATACTGCCAGGTATTCAAGAAAACTGGGGCTTGACTTTGCACAGTTCAACAACACCACGGCTATGGCAGGGACAGCGATGTACAGAAAGCTGACAGACAGGCTCGGCTATGATTTCTGGTCAAGGTTTACCATGGAAAACCGCCAGCCGGGATGGCACCTGCCGAGGCTTGGGACAAGGCTCAGTGAGCATGAGATCGAGAGGGAAATAACCAGGGCGTTCAGGCGGTTCTATTTCAGGCCGTCATATATCGCAGGGAGGATATTCAGGCTGAGATCGTTCGATGAGCTTGCAAGATATACTAAAGCAGCGCTCAGCTTTCTATGAATCGCTTATACCACGCACCAAAAGCCATGATATTCCACAACTGCCGGCTGTAAAATATACGGGATTTTGCATTATGCCTGAGAAGCAGCCTGTATTCCGGAGATTTCCTGTAATCGACAAGCTTCCTTATGAACCTCTGGTTAAAATACCTGCCCACCCACGGCTCTTCAAGGTACTGCATGGCAAAGTCCTTAAGGCCGAGGCTGTACCATGAGTCCATGGGCACGAAGAACCTCTGCTTTTTTCTTCCTGCCATCTCTTTGGGAAGGTATCCTCCTGCGCTCTTTCTCAGGATGTACTTGTCATGAAACCCCCGAAGCTTCATATCCGGCGGGAGCATGGCAGAAAACTCCGCAAGGCGGTGGTCAAGAAAAGGCACCCTGGCCTCGACAGAGTTTGCCATGGTCATCCTGTCTGTCTTCATAAGCAGCTGTGGCAGGAAAGTTTTTATGTCATGGTACTGCATCCTGTCGAGCGCATACTTTCCTTTCCTGAAATTGTCTCTTGCTATCTTCTGGTCCTTGTATAGGTCTACTTTTGACATAAGGTCGGCTGAATAAAGCCGCTTTTTGTCCTCAGGTGTGAAGATTGAGGTCAGGCTCATATAGCTGCGCCATCCCGGTCTTGCTGCAGCAGATGCAAAGAACCTGGAGACAAGACCGCCGCTGCCACGGCCTGCAGAGTGCCCGGGAAGCCACCTGATAGATTTCATTATCTTGTACTGCTCGTATCCTGCAAAAAGCTCATCCGCACCCTCTCCTGTCAGGATGACCTTGGTGTCTCTCTTCCTGCAGAGCCTTGAGAGATAAAACACTGGGACGATTGTCGTATCTGCCATCGGCTCATCCAGGTGATAGACCATCTTAGGATACATCTCCATCGCTTCAGGCCCGATGACGGTCTCATGATGCTCTGTATTGAAGAATTCAGATATCTTTCTTGACTGCCTGAGTTCGTCATTCTTTTCATTGAAACCGAGGGAGAATGTCCTCACAGGCTGCCTGAGCCTCGAAAGGTGCGCGACGATGCTGGCAGAGTCGACCCCGCCGCTCAAAAAGACGCCGAGCGGAACATCGCTCATCAGCCTCTTTTCGACAGAATCCGAGAGCAGTCCTGAAAATGCTTTTGTAAGGCCGGCCGGGCTTGCATCCCTTCTGCCCTCAAAATAGTGTCCAAGGTCCCAGTATTTCTTTATCTTCAGTTTCCCGCGCTCATAGGAAAGCGTATGGCCCGGCATGAGCTTTTTTATCCCTGAAAACATGGTCCTATGCCATGGAGAATAACGGAAGCTGAAAAAAAGGTTCAGTGAATCATAATCAATCTCCCTTATTCTTTTATATTCATGGATGGACTTTATCTCTGACGCGAACAGGAAAACCCTGTCGAAGGATGCATAGTACAATGGCTTTATCCCGAGCCTATCTCTTGCAATGAAGAGCTTTTCCTTCACTGAATCCCAGATGGCGAATGCAAACATGCCGTTGAATCTCTTTACGCATTCTTCGCCGTATTCCTCATAGCTATGGATAATGGCCTCTGTGTCTGTGTTTGTCGAAAATTTATGGCCCTTCTCCTCAAGCTCTTTTCTCAGCCCTGAAAAATTGTATATCTCGCCGTTGTATGTTACCCAGACAGTGCCCTCTTCATTGCTCATGGGCTGGTGGCCGCCTTTGATGTCAATTATGCTCAGCCGCCTGTTTGCAAGACCGACGTTCCGGTCAGTATACAGTCCGGAATCATCCGGCCCTCTGTGTGCGATGGCTGCGCCCATCTTCCTGAGAAGGTCCTTATCTTCGATACCATGATATCCGCATATCCCGCACATTTTTATTAGCCTTTTTTTGATTTTTTCAGCAGGTAATTGCCGATGGCCAGGTAATCCAGGTGGCCAAGCCTGAATGTCCTTATCGCTTCCTTTGGCGTGCACACTATAGGCTCCTCATGCATATTGAAGCTTGTGTTGATTATGCATGGGATGCCTGTTATCCTGCGGTACTCATCAACTATCCTGTATAAAGAAGGGTTGTTTTTCCTTGATACGATCTGCGGCCTTGCAGTTCCGTCGACATGGACCACACCAGGGCATTTCTTCTTCATCCAGCCAGTGCAGTCGAACGTGATGGTCATGAATTCTGCTGCATGTTCAGCTCCTTTGAAATTCTTATAGCACTTATCTGAATATTCCGCCAGTGTCACCGGAGCAAAAGGCATGAATTCTGTCCTCTTGAGCCTTTTGTTGAGCCAGTCATTCACGCTCCTGTCTGTTGGCTGGTAGAGTATCGACCTGTTACCGAGCGCTCGCGGTCCGAATTCCATCCTTCCATCAAACCTAGCAACGACCATGCCCTTGGAAAGCAGCTTTGCTATCCTCTGCTCGATGTTACTGCAGTATTCATAATCAACTTTCTGCCTGTCCAGCTCCTTCTTTATCTCATCATCGGAAAACCCCAGTCCAAGGAAAGCGTTTTCAAGCTTGAATGGCTCTGGCTTAAGATATGCCATAAGCGCGCCAAAAGCAAGCCCGCCATCACCCATCGCAGGAAAGATAAAGATATTGTCGACCTCTTTCAGCTCATGCAGCCTCTGGTTCAGTTTCACGTTTGCAAAGAGTCCGCCGGCCAGGCACAGGTTGCGCATGCCTGTCTTTCTAAGCCAATAGCTCGTAAATCTGCATACCTCCTGCTCGAGATGCAGCTGGGCAGCTGCCGCTATGTCCTCTTTTTTGAACCTGCGCAGCTTATTATAATCAAGATAGGCCTTTCTCAGCCCAAACAGATAATTTACCTCTGTAAAACCACCTGTTTTCTTATCAAATAAAAAAAGCCCTTTCACCAGTTTCGTAAGCTTTGCTTTTGGCCTGCCATAGGATGCAAGCCCGGTTATCTTGCCCTCATGACGGTTCGGCCTGAAGCCGCATAACTGGGTGATCTTCGAGTAGAATGCTGCGATGCCTGAAAACCCGCTCTGGGAGAATATCCTTTTTACGCTTTTACCTGTGCCTTTGTTGACGCTCAATGTTACGCCGTCGCCCATCATGTCGATGGTGATGACAAGGGTGCTGTCGTATCCTGACGAATAATGGGCAGCAGCAGCATGGCAGTGGTGATGCTCAAAAAAGAGTATATCCTTCTTATCAATGCCGAGCTTTTTTGCATAAAAAAGCCTGCTCAGGAACATGTCAATGTCTCTTAACAGCTTTATTTTCATAAGGATGGACTGGTATGCAACATAGACGCCGAGCATGTAGCTGAACTGGTTTTCCAGCTTCAGCCTTGAGTAATACCTGCCCAGCAGCTTCAGCAGAAAGATAGGCGTGAACTCCGACGCAACAAGGACCTTTTCAGGCAAAGCCCCTCCTGCATCAAGGAACCTGGCTGCAGCCTTTATCGACTTTTCAGGAAACCTTCTTGTCAGTTTTTCTCTGTTTAGCCTCTCCTCGTTTACGCAGAACAGTCTGCTTGCGCTAAAATCTTGGCTGCCACGCCTGTAAACTGCAACACCTGTATCATGGTTTGTCCCCAGCGACAGAATAAACCGGTTCTTCATCTTTATCCCTTTGGGGTTGCAGTTAAGTATTTATATGCATCTGTTTTACTACTTTAAAATGCTAAGTGTCGTCATCCCTGTCTACAATGAGAAAAGAAACCTCAGGGAACTAATCCTAAGGCTCCATCATGTCCTCCACGACGTTATGAGGACAAGGCACGAGATGGTCTTTGTCAACGACGGCAGCACTGACGACTCGCTTCTTATCCTTCTGGCGATGAAGAAAAGGTTCCGCAACATCAGGATTATCAGCTTTGAGCAGAACCTTGGCCAGACAACTGCCATGCAGAGGGGCTTTGAGGCAGCAAGGTACAGGACAATAATAACCATGGATGCAGACCTGCAGAACTTCCCTGAAGACATCCCGATGCTCATCAGCAGGCTGAACAAGGGCTACGATGTAGTGTGTGGCTGGAGATACCATAGAAAAGACAGGTTCTTCTCAAAAAGGCTTCCGTCCATCATCAGCAATATGGTCGTGAGGAATGTCATGAAGACCAGGCTCCATGATAGCGGCTGCTCGCTTCGGGCCTACAGGAAAGAGGCAGTTCGGGATTTTCATCTTTTTGGGGAGATGCACAGGTTCATCCCGGTCATACTTGCGAAGCAGGGTTATAAGGTTACAGAAGTAAAAGTAAGGCACAGCAAAAGAACTCATGGGAAAACAAAGTACGGGTTCAGGAGATATTTCAAGGGCTTTCTGGACCTTGTCTTTGTGCTGTTTTTGAGCAGATATTCAAGAAGGCCTCTGCATGTTTTCGGGACACTTGGAGTTGCGGCGATCTCTGCCGGGCTGCTCCTTATAATCCTTGACATCATATTTGTGCTCTGGTTTCTTGGCAGGCCGCTTTTAAGCCTAAATGTCGGGCCTGTGATATTCCTCGCTTTTATGCTCATCTTTTTCGGCATAAATTTCATTGTCCTGGGCATCATGAGCGAGATGATCTTTCTTTCAGCGGATATAAAGGTCAGGGAAAAAAGATTTTGATGGGAAGTTATATATACATTATGTCTTATAGATAAAACCATGTGGGCCCTGATATATCTGCTGTCACTGCTTTTCCTGCTGCTGATAATCATCAATGGAAGGTACATTCTTGCTCCCTTAAGAAGTGTCCCGAGAAAATACTGGATAATCCTGCTGGTGATGTTGATCATTTTCGGGACAGTATACTGGTTCTTTGTCCCGAATGTTAACAGACTTACTGATGAACAGGTCCTGTTGCAAAAAGCGTCTGATCCGGCTGCAAGAAATATTCTGGACCCACCAATGAATGCTGTGGTTGGTGGGATTTACCGTTTTGCTTTTCTGACGTTTGGAATCAGCAATATGGTTGCGATTAAATGCAACCTTGTTTTTGCATTAATTGACCTTGCACTCCTGTTCATATTAATGACAATCATGTTTGATGATAATAAGATAGGAACCTTGGCTGCGGCTTTTGTTGGATGCACAAACAGCTATCTGTTGTCGGCAACAACATCCTACACACAGATAATCAGCCTGACTTTTTTGTTGATGTCCTCAATTTTTTTCTTCCTCTTCATCAAATATGGAAAGTTAAGGCTCAATATCCTTTTTATGTTCACACTCAGTATCCTGCCTTTTACAAGGATTGAACTCGCTGCTCTTATTCCGATTTATCTTATTTTCTGGATTTTAATGAAGAGAAACATGTTAAACCTGAAAAATATCAGATACTGGGTCAAAAACATCTCTATCTGGATTGTGTTTTTAGCGGCTTCCATTCCTTTCATGTTGAAGGTATACAGATTCAAGATCAACGCATATATCAATATGCCGTATCACACACTAAAAACATCCAATATTCCTGCAACATTCATGATGCTGGCAAACCAATTGTCCAGTTCATTTCAGCACCACCAGATTGTATACTCCACATTGATATTATTTCTCTTATTGTCTTCTGTAACAGTATTATTTCTCAGGCAGAGGCAGGCTGTGAGGCCACTTATCCTCTCATTGGTGTTGATTTTATCAGGGTCATTCATCATTCGGGCTTCAATAAAACCAAGAGAAATATCATTCTTGTTTCTCTTCCTCATATTGTTCTTTATAATCATAGATATATACAACGCATTGATTTATTCTAGACACAATAAACGGCTTTTAAATATCTTTTTCCTCTTATCTGTTGTTGTTTCAATTTTGTTAACTTACCTAAGTAACTCTTACTTTATATTCTATTATTACCCGATTTTATCTGCATATGGTGTTGCCATCATAGCCATTCCTGTTGGTATTCTTTTAAAAGAAAGAAAGTATCACCTCGATAAAATTGTTCTTATTGCTCTCCTTCTTGTTTTGCCGGCATGCCTCTTTGTTGCAGCAGATGACACTCATTCAACAGAACAAACAAGGGCTGAATATTATCTTGATACAGCATCACCAAATATAATAGAAGACTTTATACCTGATAACTGCTTAATACTGGCATCATACGACTTTCTTCTTGGAGGAGGAACCTCTCTAAATGTAACCAGCCTTGAGGATGAGTACAACAAGAGCGTCATTGTAAAAGCGGGATGTGTTTATTACCTGGAGGATTATTACTGCAGGAATTATCCGTTTATCAAAGTGCACTGTGACAAAGTTGGCCAGGATTTCGATATAGAGCCAAAACTTATCATTTTTATGAAAGAACAAAATATTAATTATACACTTTACCGAATCAACAAGTCAGCGTCCAATATGCCTGAAAGAGCACCAATATTTATTGAACTGGATAAGTCAGGAAAAGTCGTTGGGGGCATGACATAATGTACTTATTGTTATTTGCAACATTAATTTTTTTTGTCCTAAATTTTAAGTACATTAAAAAGCCATTAAGCGACGTTGATAAAAAGGCATGGGTTTTATTTACTGCCATACTAGTTTTATTGTTGATAGTCTATTGGTTCTTTGTCCCGAATGTCCTTAAGATATATGGTGATGAGCCAAATATAATAACGCAGGCAACACATTATTCCGGAGAGCTAATTGAAGGGGCGCCTGTCATGGCCATATTCCATTTGGCTTTCCTGGTATTTGGATTCAGCAATGCCGTCGTGATAAAGACCAACCTGATTTTCTCGTTGTTCAACCTTTTCCTGTTGTTCGGCCTGCTTCAGCTCATGTTCAGGAACACTAATATTTCAGTCTTGGGCGCGCTGTTCCTTAGTATAACTGAGAGCTATATTAAGTTCAGCACA